>JAISBG010000869.1 GCA_031266315.1 Planctomycetaceae bacterium
CTAAAACTGCCTTGCAAAAATTTATCAAAAATAGGAGAAAAATAATGACGAAAATAAAACTATTGGCGTTTACCAAAATTGAACTTTTGGTGGTTATTGTGATTGTTACAATATTAGCGGTATTTCTTTTTCCGGCGATTCGGGGAACGCAATTAACGGAGGAAACGCAAGCGGATTTGAAAAATGTTTATCAGTTGCTCTTCGATATGGATTTTGATAAAGCAGTTCAAGCGGCAGAAGCAATACGACAATCGGCAGGTCGGGAATTAGCCTACTACCAAATTGTCTATCGTCTTGCGGAAGCGGAACGTTTTGACGAAGCGCAAAAATATGTTTCAAAAATCGGCTCGGCTTTTCATCGTACTCACCAACCTCCAATTTCTATGGTTATCCAATCCCGATTGGCAGAAACATTGGCAGCGGCGGGACGATTTGATGAAGCCGAGCAAGCATTGAAAAAAGGAATATATGGAACAGAAATAGCAGCCGTTGTTAGTCTGTTTCTCCTCAACGCTAATCGGTACGATGATGTCGCGCGATTGTTAGACGAATATGATATCGCGTCTGAATTTCGTCGGTTTGTCGCTGCCAAATTTGCAAAAAACGGGAACTATCAAAAGGCTATTGATATTGCCAAAGCGATTCCTTTGGACGGTTGGAGAAATGTGGCGTATCGGGAAATTATCCGCGAACAATTGAAAAAAGATCAATATCAAGATGCGATTCAAACATTTTCTCATATTGAAATTTTGCGTTACAAACAGCAGGCTGTTGCGATTTTTGTTGTTTATCTTTTGGAAAAAGGGCAATCAGATGAGGCGAAGAAATTAGCGGAACGTTTCAAGTCTCCCGATCAAGCGAATATTCCAAATTCGGAAACAAACAATGATCCGTTTGCAACAACACCAGATGAATGGAATAAACATGCCAATGACGAAAATTACGACAAAAGACCGTTTGCACCTGACCAATGGCAAAAAGTAACGGAAAATATTTTTGCATCATTCGAGCAACCCGATCAACCTGACACGAAAACAACCTCTCACTCTAAACCAGACGACTCCATCTCTGACGAAAGGCTTAAAACATTTTTAACAACACTCGAATCAATCTCCGATGATGATTCAGGCAGCGGTTCCGAATATGAACGCGAGCTTCAATTACATCAAGAAAATGAATTGTTTTACAAGGTTATAAAAAAACTTGTCGAATTAAATCGGACGGAAGAGGCGTTGCCGCTTGTTGAACGTTTGCGCAAACATTATCGATTACTTGTGTCGAAAGAATATTATTATCCTTTTTGGTATAAGAAAGTCAGCGCAACACCTTTTGTTCTTTATCGTTCTTTTTCTTTTTCTTTTTCAGAAGATTGGAATGAGAAATTATATTATCTTTGGGACGCACAAATTTCCGTTGGGCAACTTGATGAAGCGTTGTTGACAATGCAGAAACTTCATGTTACAGATCCGAAAGGTAGTTCGGAGGCTCGTCGAGTTATTGCTGAGGCGTTATTTAAAGCCGAACGAATTGATGAGGCAAAAGAACAAGCAAGTTTGGCGTTGAAATTTGCGGAGCGGGCAGGAAATTATAATCTTGATTTGGTTAGTACGTTGTTCAAAATTGGTCAAGTTGACGAAGCCAAATTGGTGTTGTCCAAAATCGAAATTCCGTCAACTTTAGACTATGATGATTCGGCTTCTTGGTTCAAGTCTCCGGTTGACGTAAAAAACGAACGGCAAAAGATCGACCATTGGCGCGAGATTTTGGAAAAGAAATAAGAAGAAGAGAGAAACGCGGAAATTTTTTTAAACGCGAAAAACACGAAAAGAAGAACGCGAAAAAACGCGAAACTCCGATTTCATATTCTCTCTTTAATATCTTTTACATTCTTTTCTCCCCTTTCGCGATTTTTTGCGTTCTTCCTTTCGCGTTTTTCGCGTTCTCTATTCCCCTTCTCTCTGTGAACTCTGTGTTCTCTGTGGTTGACAAAAAAATTATGCGAGGTTGTCCCGTGATATTTGATGGAGACCGTGAAATATCACGGCTTGGGTAAGTGGGATAATCAGCCAAAGCGTAATTGTCGTCGAGAATTTGTCTTGTTCTAAGTCTGAAATAATAATTTTTTTGTCGGTTAATTCTGTTGTTCTAAAAAATTCTTAATATGATTAAAATTAGCGAGTTAAAGATATTTGATTTGTTATTGTTTTTGGTCAATTGAATTTTTATTTTGAGTTTTAGGTGAAATCTCAATTGTGTGGTGGCATAGTTGTTGCGAAACTTGTGAAGTCGCCTTTAGGCGTAAGCCCAACAACGGTCATAACTCAAAAGAAAGGAGAAAATAAAATGACCCAAAGAAACTTTACAACGTTTTTTGCAACAGTAATAACAGTATTATTTTTGTTTGTTACTGTTGCCGTTTATGCTGCGGATTATGAGTTGCTTAATGTTTCGTATGATCCGACGCGGGAGTTGTACGAGCAGTTTAACAAATCTTTTGCTAAAC
>JAISBG010000875.1 GCA_031266315.1 Planctomycetaceae bacterium
ACCTAGTCATTTTTCATGAATGACACTTCGGGAAGAGAAATACACTGTGTATTTCTTTTTTCGGAGTCGACTTATCCCTGTGAACGGTTACCGATTATTGGCATAAATACTGCGTTAAGGTTATGTTCGATATTTTTTGAATGATCGAAATCAAGTTTTCGCAACCTCATTTTCAACCTAATTTCTCTGACTAAACAACCTCAGTAGCACATTGATTTCCTCAAAACCAACCTCATTACCTCATTGATAATTTTTAATGAGGTCACTCATGTTACGCACCGTAGGCGAAAAGTTGGTCAAACATACATTAACATCAGAATTTTGATGTCCGGTAGAATAGCAAGTTTTTTTCTCCGCCCCTTTAGGGGCAACGCGTAACAACCCACCGCAACGCGATGGGTTAAAGCACACCCCTAAATTTCGCCCTGAAAGAGCAATGCCAATTCGCTTTGCATTGCCCCTTCAGGGCGATTGTTGGGCAGGAACTGTTACCCACCGTGTTGCGGTGGGTTGTTACGCATTGCCCTTGCAGGGCGGAGGAAAACTTGCAATCCTACTGAGTTGCTTGGTACTTTTTTTGTTATTGAAAAGAGATATAATGACAATATCGTAATCTTGAAGACTTTCAATTTCCGAAACCTAAAAATAACGCCTTATTGGTGTTGTAAAAGGCATAAAGGGAAACTCTATAAAAATCGTTGGTTTGACATTGACACTTAAGAAACGGTCAATTACCGTAATGAAAGGAATTTTACTATGCAATTTTTTGTTAAAACAATTTTGTGTTTTTCGTTTATTTTTCAACTTACATTTGTTTTTGGACTTACCGTAAATGGGCAAACTACAAACGAACAAGCAATAAATAAACCAACAACGTCAACAAATAAAACGTTGCCTAATTTTTTGGTTGTTCTTTCGGACGACCACAGTGCTCCGTTTGTTGGTGCTTACGGTGATCCCAATGTGGTAACGCCGAATTTGGATAAATTCGCTTCCGAAGGAATTTTGTTTCGGCGGGCTTATGTTAGTTGTCCGCAATGTGTTCCGTCTCGTGCGGGAATTTTTGCATCACGTTCGCCGGTCGGAATCGGAATGTCTCGTTTTTCCGCCGCATTTCCCGCAAACGTCAAAACGTTTCCGGAATATCTTCGTGAAAACGGTTATTTTACGGGACTTGCCGGAAGAACTTATCACATGGAAGGTTACAGCGGAAAAGGCGATCCGGTACGAAACGCGGAAGGAAAACTGGAATACCGCCGCTTTGCCGACCGATTTGATTACGCGAAATCAGGAAATTCGCTCACGCAACTTGCGGAATTTCTTGATAATGTCCCTCAAGAGAAACCGTTTTATCTTCAACTCTGTTTCAGCGACCCGCATCGTCCTTACGACGGTAAGAATATTCCGAATCCGTGCGATCCGAAAAAACTTGTTTTGCCTTCGTGGTTCCCGGATACACCGGAACTCCGCAAAGACCTTGCCGGTTATTATGACGAGATTAACCGGTTTGATCGTGATTTCGGTAACGTTCTTGCCGAACTGGAACAACGTTCACTCAAAGAGAATACGTTAATCATTTTTCTGGGCGATAACGGCGGAGCAACATTGCGCGGTAAAGGAACATTGTATGAATTTGGTATTCACGTTCCGCTAATTGTCCGTTGGTCGGGAAAAATTGCGCCGGGAACCAACAGTAACGAGTTGATTTCTGCGGAAGATATTGGTTCGACTCTGTTAAATGTTGCAGGAATCGCACCGCCGAAAGAATGGACGGGGCAAAGTTTCCTTCCGGTTTTGCAAGGTATCAAAGACGCGCCGGTACGAAAATATATTTTTTCGGAACGCGGACCGCACGGCAACGGTTTACCGAATCATTCCGCCGCATTTGATTTAGGACGAACGATTGTCGGTCAACGTTACAAATTGATTTACAACGCCATTTGGCAAATTCCTTATCATCCAGTGGATTTTGCCGGTCAACCGTTTTGGAAGGAAGTTCAGGAAGCGGCACAAAACGCAAAAGTTCCGAAACCGCTTGTTCCTTATTTTACCGGAGAAAGTAGGAAGCTGTTTGAATTATATGACTTGCAAAATGATCCCAACGAGTTAAATAATCTTGCAGGAAATCCCGCTTACGCCGAAATTGAAACGCAACTCAAACAGGATTTGACGGAGTGGATGATATTGGAACGCGATTTTATTCCGTTGCCGTTCCAACAACAAAAAAATAACAATAACAACAAAAAGAATTAAAACAATATCGTTCCCGATACAACATCGGGCGTGAAATTATTGTTCAATATTACCTCAAGAGGTAGGTAATCTCTTGAGGTTATTGTTTATTTTATTTGTAATTCCGTTTCGGTTTTTATTCCGCGACAACCATAATACGAATCTGTTGTATTTCACAAGAATTTCTTTTAAGGTCAATTCGAACACCAAAATTACGCGGTTTAAAAATGTTCCACTTAACATCAACGTCATCAAGAAGAAAAACCTCAACATTCGGGTCGGATTCAAAAGCAGGACAAAATGGAATATGAATTGTTGCCGTTAATTGATCATTTTGAAATTCGACGAGGAAAGTTCCTTCCAACCGGTCTTTTCCTGTTTCGGCGAAACGGCGGACAATTTTTTGTGTTACGGAATTATCAAAAAAATCCGCTTGATCGGAATTATCCGCAATCGGCGGAACGGCAACTTTTTTGTACATTTTTCTTGTCGGCAACCGTCGGAGAATTTCAGCAATTCCCAGTAAGGAAATATAAAGAACCGGCAAAGGAAACGGTAACAAAAATCCGATCAGCAAAACAGGAATCCAAAAAATGTTGCGATTTTTTACGTTTTCCGGTTGCTGTGAAATACGGGACAGAAAAATCAGAAAACCAACCCAAACGGTAAACACCAATACCGCAATACTGTTACGTCCCGCGCCAATATCCGGCGATTCACGCCACAAAAGACCGGCAATCGCCAAAATTCCCGCCAACCAGAGAACCATTTGACTTGCCAAACTAAGACCGAATGTCAGGTGTTGGGATATTTTCATTAAATGTAATTGTCCTGCCGCTTTTTGTCATTGAGCAATTTTTGTAATATTTCGCAGAATTTTCGTTAAAAGTTTTCCATTTTATCATTACAAAATTTCAACGAAAATTTTGCGGAAATATTGCCGTGAGATTTATTGTATCTGAAATTCAGATTCGCCAGTCATTTTGTTCGATAATAGGGCTTTTGATTTTCAGGCTGGGTTTTTCGATCAGAACAGTTGTTCCCGGCGGAATGGAATAAGTGAGCCAAACACTGGAACCAATAACCGAATCACGACCAATAACCGTTTTTCCGCCAAGAACTGTTGCATTCGCGTAGATCACGACATTGTCTTCGATGGTCGGATGGCGTTTTGTGTTACGAACTAATTCGCCGGTTTCATCTTTTGGAAAACTGATTGCCCCTAGAGTTACACCCTGATAAAGTTTCACCCAGTTACCGAGAATACTTGTTTCACCAATAACAATTCCTGTTCCGTGATCAATAAAAAAATGTTCGCCAATAACCGCACCGGGATGAATATCAATTCCCGTTTTGCTGTGTGCCCACTCGGTCATCATACGCGGAATCAACGGAATTTTCAGATCATACAACGCATGAGCCAAACGATAAACTGTTACTGCTTCAAGACCCGGATAACAAAAAATCACTTCATCTAACGATTTGCACGCCGGATCACCGACATACGCCGCTTCCACATCTTTTGCCAATTTTCGCCGAATACCGGGAATTTGTTTCAAAAATTCAATTGTTTTTCGGTGGGCAACTTGTTCCACCGAAGACAACTTTTCCGGTTCACACTGATCGGTGTTGCCTTCACCGTGACACAAAGCCCGTTCAAAAAGAACAGCAAGCCGGTCATGAAGTCGGTCAACAATTTCACCGACATGATAAATCACATTTGACGAATGAAGCCGATCACGATTCCGATAACCCGGATAGATAATTTCTTTCAAATCTTCGATTACTTCAACCACAACGTTATAATTCGGTAACGGGCAATGATCAAGGTGATGCGTCAATTTTGTTTCACGGTACGATTCCACAATCCGATCCGTCAAAACAGGAAGTTCCGTTTTATGTTTAAAAATAGTAAGCATAAAAATTAGTTAAAAAATTTGAGAACAAACTTCTCTTTGAAACCTCTTATAAAATATAAAAGCAACAATTCTAAATTATTATAATGCAGAATATGGAAAAGTCCACCGATACTCACCAACATCAATAAACAAAAGATAAGCGGTGGACGGCAACATAACGCAACGAAAATAACCAACAGGTCTGCCTTTTTCATAACCT
Source organism: Planctomycetaceae bacterium (assembly GCA_031266315.1). Lineage (GTDB taxonomy): Bacteria > Planctomycetota > Planctomycetia > Pirellulales > Thermoguttaceae > WRKP01. The sequence goes on from JAISBG010000875.1 coordinate 4,351, forward strand.
AATTCTGTTCTATGAAACTTTGCGAAACCATCATCCTGCGTTTTATCCTTTGTCAATTTGGCATTGTATTCAGCAAGCATTACATCCAAGCCAAAAAACTCATCAATACTTTTTCCTTTGTTTTCTATCACAAAGAAGTTGGGATCATTAACATCGGAACAATAAATTTGTCGCGCCGGCGAGTCATGAATATGATCAAGTCAGGAAAATGTCTCATGCAACTTTTGGTCAAGGTCTCTGGTAAAATCGTTTTTTCCTGATATATTTATTTCTTTGTACTTCTTACTTCGTCAATGCGTAAAATGTGTTTTTCAAACAACGTATCGCTTTTAACCTTGTAAAACAAAGGAGTGTTCCCGATGAATTTTACCGAATATAATAATACGCTTCGTTGTATTTTTTCCGGAAAACTTGATACTTTGACCTGTTCCAATATTGAAGATGTTTTGGATAAGCGAATTACCAGTTTTCTGGAAAAACAAGATGTTGCTTGTCTCATTTTCGATCTCTCTGAAGTTGATTATGTTTCCTCTGCATTTCTCCGGCTTTGCCTTTGCTATTTCAAGTCCGCAGGCAAGAAGAATTTTCGAATTGAAAATCCGGCACCAAATGTCAGAAACGTGTTTCAATTGTCCGGATTTACGGAAATTATGGATATTGCTCCATGAGTTTTTCCAAAATTTTCCGGTTGTTTCCCAATCAGAAAAGTCCGAATATTTTAACCAATATTTCAACAACCCTCATTTTCTCCAACCATGACCGATCCTGTATTACGTTCTTATCCTTGTTGGGACTATCCGTCTTACCATTCCGGTGAAACGGTTGCGCTTTTTATCCCTTGTTTTATTGATCAGTTTTTTCCGACCGTTGGTATTGCCACTGTTAAATTGCTTGAGGGTGAAAAAATCCCGTTGGAATTTCCGCCGGAACAAACCTGTTGCGGTCAAGCGGCGTTCAACAGCGGCTATTGGACGGAAGCCGGAAAAGTTATGGAACATTTCGTCAAAGTGTTTCGTTCTTACCGTTGGATTGTAACACCGTCAACATCTTGTGCGGCAATGTGTCGGGTTTTTTTTGAACAACTCCATCCCGGTTCTGAAGCGGCTGAACTTGGTAAACGTGTCTTTGAAATCAGCGAGTTTCTGGTCAACATTCTTGGTAAGACGGATTTTTCTTCGCAATGCAACAAAAAAGTCGCTTTACATATTGGTTGTCATGGACGCCGTGAGTTGGGGATTGTCGATCCTCCGCTCCGTTTGCTGGAAAATATTCGCGGTTTGGTTTACACTCCCATTCCTGATATGGAGGAATGTTGTGGTTTTGGCGGGACTTTCAGTGTTAAAATGGCGGGAACTTCTATTGCTATGGGAAAACGTAAAGCGGCAAATATTGTTGCCTGCGGTTGTGAATTGGTAACAACGCTTGATATGAGTTGCGTTATGCACTTTGGCGGCGTCATGCAACGCGATCCGGCAATGAAAAACATTCCAATTGTTCACCTCGTTGAATTGCTTGCCGGTTGAACCCGTAAAAGAACAATCTAAAG
>JAISBG010000009.1 GCA_031266315.1 Planctomycetaceae bacterium
AACTTTCCGAAAAAGGAATTTTGATCTCCTACCTTCCGCGTTACGCGGGACTTGGCTCGACAGGAGCACTCCGTATCGCCGTGTTTGCAACTCATACTTCTGAAATGATTAACGAATTGGTCGATTCACTCAAAAAAATTATTTAATCCGAACAACATTGGAATGTCTCCAATATAGTTAAATCGCAAACACCATCGCTCTGTAAGGGTAGTTAGACTACAATCGTCAATAGAATTTCTGATTCTACCGGATTAGGTGTTTCCCACCGTTTCATTAAAGGTAGGCAAATCATCAGGCAGGCAACCTTTTGTAGGTGGGCAACCTTTCGCTGAAAGGTTGCGTCGGCATACTCGCCGACTGTGAATTAGAGTAACGACGGCAAATGGTGTTGCCTTCCGTTTTGGAGTCGAGTAAAACTCAACCGGTGCGACCGCCCATCGGGCTTTTTGATAAATAGCCCACCTCTTTTTTAACTACGAATATTTCAATGGAATTTTCTATTTTAACGCGAAACACGCGAAAAATGGATTTATCATCATTTTGGCGTGTTAGTCGGCGTTCAGAAAGATAAGTCGTCAGAATCATACAAGAAGTTCCCTTTAATATTGCTTGTGCAGGAGTATGGAGTATTACGCCAAGTTTTCCGAAGGAATCGGAAAAAAAATTCCCGAAAATTGTTCTTTCCCTAAAACGAAAAAATTGTTAATGTTCTTTTACACCGCCCGTTCAACGTTTTTATTCGGGAATCAATCGATTAACTTGTGTCAATTAAGGAACTCGGAGAATGCCCAAACTCCAATCGGCAACAAAATCACCTTCTTTACGTCCTATTCACCGATCAATCAATTCCGATTCGTCCGGTTTTGATGAATTTGATGAAATAGATCAACTTTGGATTCTTTACAAAAAAAATCCGACGGATCAACTTCGTAACCGGCTTGTTGAACGTTATATGCCTTTGGTTCGCAATCAGGCGGAACGGTTTTGGGCGAAATTGCCGGAAGGTATTGAACTTGACGACCTGATTTCGGTTGGAACAGTCGGTTTGATGGGAGCGATTGCCGCTTACGATTTGAGTCGCGGTATTCGTTTTGAAGCGTTCTGTCCGACGCGGATTCACGGAGCAATGGTTGATGAACTCCGTTCGTTGGACTGGGTTCCCCGCCCGATTCGTTCCAAAGCGACCAAATTGAACGAAGCCTGCAAAATACTCGAAATCCAACTCGGACGGAAACCGCATGATCAAGAAGTTGCCGATTATCTGGGAATCTCCGCCGAAGAATTGCATCAGTTATACGCAGAAACGCATCGGGTTAATATTACGAGTCTTGACAAAACTTGGTCGGAAAATGACGGTTCCAAAGAAGTTCGTGAAGTCGATATTCTGGCGGATCACCGAAGCGAAGACCCTACAGAACGGCTTGCCAAAATAGATTTGATTCGTGCGTTCACCAAAGGACTGACCAAAACGGAACGCCTAATTGTTATTCTCTATTACTACGAAGAAATGACCATGCGTGAAATTGGGGCGGCTCTTGCACTTTCCGAAAGTCGGGTCAGTCAAATGCACAGTACGATTGTTGAACGGATCAAGAAAATGTACCAAGATCAATAAAATAAAGAAAATCAGTATTGGAGAAAACAATAAAAGGCAGGCAATATTTTGTTGAAACATTGCTTGCCTTTTTAATTATTTCCGTGAACACGTGAATAATTATTGAAAACTTGCGGGGACAGGATTCGAACCTGCGACCTTGAGGTTATGAGCCTCACGAGCTACCGGACTGCTCTACCCCGCGATAAAATAGGACAAAGGAACTTTTATTTTCAATATTCCCAAATCATTTCAAAGATTCTATCTTGTTTTTTTGGCTTGTCGAGGGGGGAAATAAAAAAAACTTCGTAAAAAAACTCCGATTGTTTTCAATGAGAAGGAGAATTTGATGAATAATCCTGCACAAATTGGCGGTTATCGTTGTGGAAGAGGTGAAAAACTTCTTTTGATTGCCGGACCTTGCACACTTCAAGAGGAATTTAATGAAATTATTGCGGAAACACTGGGTCGGCGTCAAGTCCGGGTTCCGATCAATGTGATTTTCAAGGGTTCATTTGACAAGGCAAACCGGACGAATATTCGTGCTTATCGTGGTGTTGGGCTGGAAGCGGGGCTTGCGGTACTGGAAACGATCAAACGTCGAACGGGATTGCCGGTAACAACCGATATTCACGAATCTTATCAGGCTGTACCGGTGGCAGAAGTTTGTGATCTTCTTCAAATTCCTGCTTTTCTGTCGCGTCAAACGGATTTATTGGCGGCGGCGGCGGCCACCGGTCAGGCTGTCCACGTCAAAAAAGGACAATTTCTTGCTCCGTCGGATATGCAAAATGTTGTCCAAAAATTGGAATTATCGGGTTGCCGAAACATGTTGCTTTGTGAACGCGGAACATTTTTCGGTTATGGTCGGTTGGTGAACGATATGCAATCGCTTATTATTATGCGGGATTTTGGGGTTCCGGTTTGTTTTGACGCGACGCACAGTGTTCAAGAGCCGGGCGGACTTGGTTCTTCGACCGGCGGCAACCGCAGAATGATTGAACCATTGGCAAGAGCGGCGATTGCGGTTGGGGTTGATGCATTGTTTCTCGAAACACATCCCGAACCGGACAAATCACCCAGTGACGGAGCAAATATGTTGCCGCTTAACCGACTCGAAAATTTTCTCGAACAAATTTTAAAAATCCGCGAAGTATCTGAATCTCAAGGGTAATTATTCATTCCAGTTACGCACCGTTGTTAAAAAGTAACCGTTCACGAAAAGTCCAAGTCAAGGTGAAGATATTATTATTCATAATTCCTAAGTCCG
>JAISBG010000034.1 GCA_031266315.1 Planctomycetaceae bacterium
ACGATAAAACATTTTATTAAATTTAAATTTAAATTTTCCATTGTTGAACTCCTTCTTTTACAAGATCATTAGGAAATAACCTCGCAATTCGCCTGCCGAAACACATTACGGCAAAAAATACGAATTGCAGATTTATTAGTTGTGATAGTGGATAATTGACAGTTGATAGTGGATAGTGTCGCAAGCGGAATTTTGTCGCAACAATTGTAATCCGCTTGCGAACACTCTCCACTATCAACTTTTTACATTACGGTAACGACGCGTTGTGAGCATCGTTAATATCAGCGAGGTAAGCCAAAATGGTTGGGCTAAATGTTAAGGGAATACTCCGAACAGAACCGTCGCCGATACAGAAATTCACAACTCCGCTGTGATTACTGCCAAATCCAAATTCAGCATAACCGCCGGTTTCCTCCTTTTTCTGTACTAAACCAAATGTGTCCGTTGCGGAGCCGTCATTTTGGGCATGGACAATCCGAAAAACATGGTTCGGCGAATTTTGACTGATAAACAAATAACTCCCGTCCCACTTACCAAGACCTGAAGAGGTAACAGTACCGCCTTCATTTTTTAGTTCGGTAGCGGGAACATGCTTTTCACCTAAAATGAGTTGATTTGTTGTACCATCCTGCCATGCTGAAATTTTGGTGGCAAACGTATAGGCTTTATAAGCGGCATCCGAAGTTAAGGTTGTCAAACCGTCTGATCGGGCAACAGTAAATGGTATTCGGAAATTGCCGCCGAGTTGCCAAGTGGCAGATGCGCCGGAAACTGCTGTCGTCAGAGCGGTGGTAACATCCGCCAACGTATCCGTTTCCGTTGCGCGGTAACGCAATATTGTTGCGTAATCCGCCAAAGGACCGCCGTAATTCGTTGAACCAGCCTCATCGACGACCTGCACACCGCTTCGCCGGGACGGGCATTTGACAATGGGAACATTGCCGGTTCGCAACCTCTCATCGCGATTGGTACCTCCATTGGTACCTGTGCCGTTGTACCAGATTCCTCTTTGTTGTCCGGTAGTTGCAACTGTTCCTGAGTTGGTAGAGTTGTCCAAACGTCTGCCAATACGATGAGTATTGGCAGTTGTTGCAAAGCCTTTTACCAACGAACTATACAGCGGCTGTTGTTCGTAGTACGGCATCAGAAACACAAACAAACTGGCACGACTCGGTCCCAACGCAAGCGGTGGAAGACCTTTATTGGTGTCGTGGAAGTTGTGGACGGCAAGACCGAACTGTTTCAAGTGGTCGGTACACGTCATACGTCTTGCCGCTTCGCGCGCGGCTTGAACGGCGGGGAGGAGCAACGCGATTAACACGCCGATAATCGCAATCACCACCAGAAGTTCAACAAGTGTGAACCCCCAATTTTGTACAGTTTCCCTTCCCTTGAAATTAACATCATTTTTGTTCACAATAATCTCCTTTAATTAATAGATTTGTGAGAGTTGGTGTTGAATCTCCGCAAGAACATTTCCAACGGAGAAAGTTCATTCAAAAAATAATTTATATTTCTGTGGAATTTTCGCTAAAAGTCAGCAATTCAAAGGTGGGCGACCTTTTGCTAAAAGGTCGCGTCGGCGATAGCCGACTTGTACCCTGTTTCCGGCTGGCAACCAGATTCCAAAATAGTTGGCAATCACACATTGCCGTCGTTAATCCGGTTCACTGTCGGCGAGTACGCCGACGCGACCTTTCAGCGAAAGGTCGCCCACCTATAAAAGGTTACCCATCTCTTGATTGCCTACCTTTAACAAAAATTTCGCTGAAATATTACATTTATTCACTTCTTTTTCAGTTCTACAGTGAAATCGAAACGTCCGCCTTTGGTTACTTCACACGACAAACCGGATGTTGAGGCACTTTCATACTTGTCGTCAATATCCGAAACAGCAATAGAACCAATCGTTTCGTGATGTCCCGAAAGAGAAACCTGATACTTGCCGGGAGCCAATCCGTCGCCTTTCTTGAGTGACTCAAGTTTATAGGTACCATCGGATTGTAATTTACCGCGTGCGGAAACTTTCTCGTTGGTAAAAATGACAGAACCTTTGGTATAAGGTTGACCGTCGGAATCGGTTACTTTGCCGCCAAACTGGATAAAACGATTACCGCAACCGGAAAACAAAAGTAACACAAAAAGTAATACTGTAAACGAAATTCGTAAATTTGAAAATTTTTTTAACATAGTTAATTGAGTTGAAATTTTAGAAAATGTTACAAATAGTATCGGAGCCGCTGAACATTTCAGCGGCTTCGGCGTACAGAAAAAGTTACTCGAAATCGACGGTAGCACCGTCAAGGACACAGCCAAGGGGCCAATGAACTTTTTCACGGCTTACATTGGGAGAGAACTCGTGTACCGAACCGTCGGCAAAAAGATGAAGGCACATTCCTCCCGCATGAGAACTACCAAATGGCGGTACATTAACATTCCATAAATTCGGATTATTATCCGTTCCCGCGCCGGTTGAAACACCTTCGCTTGGTTCAAACGCAATGACATTGGTATCTACTATCACCATACGACCTGGCGAGTATAACAACATATAGTTCTCCTTAGATGCTGATCCGGAATTATTGGGAACTTCATCTACACGTGACATGTGTACTCCGCAGTCCCACCAACCCCATTGAGATTGTGTTGCTTCGTTAGTACTTGAATTAAAGCATTTTCCGAGTCTATCAGAGGGAATATGTTTTTCGGCAAAGATGTATTGATTACTCGTTCCATCTTTATAATAACTCAACGTTTCACGCACTGTCCATTGTGGGACTTCACCATACTTTAATGGTTTTAAGTTTAAGGCGGCGCGTAATCCTCCACAGTTCCCGTACTGCCGCCTCCCAGCAGTGGCATAAGTTGGATTAATATTCAACAGATTCCACGATTCTATGTCATAGAGACTAGTGACACAGTTGGAATTTAGAGTTGTAGTTCGAGTCGGATCCGATAAAGCAACTACATAATCACTGACAAAACCGTCCATTGACCGGTTCTCGGTATCGGCTGGTGGAGGATCGTTGCCTCCTCCTCCGCCAGCACTGGCACTGAGGGTGCCGTCCGTCAGTGCCATAATTGCTGCTATGGGCGGTAATCCTGGGTTATTAGCGATTCTTGGTCCGCGCGAAGGGCAGATATAAGTGGGAATGATCATTGCGGCTTTGTCCGGCAAAGCGTCCCACCACGCGTTGTTTATCGACGTGTTAACAAAATCTTCCGGAAACAAATCATAGATCGCTTGTTTTTCTAAGTAAGGTAATAGATACACAAATACCGTCGGTGACGGAATATTAGGAGCAGTAGCTGCTCCTAAGGGACCTGGGTTCCCACAAATGAGCAGTGGCGGCAAACCATTTTTGGCGGAGTTGAAATTGTGAACTGCGATCCCAAGTTGTTTGAGATGGTTGGAACACTGCATCCGCCGTGCCGCTTCCCGCGCCGCCTGAACCGCCGGTAACAAAAGAGCGATTAACACGCCGATAATCGCAATCACCACAAGAAGTTCGACTAATGTAAAGCCAAACGGTGAAGAACGGAAAAGAGGTAAAAATTTACCGGAAAAGAGTTTAGAGAGAAAACATTTTCTGTTTTCCGCTTTTAACTCTTCATCACATCTAGCCCCCCCCCCCCTGTCTTACCCATTTTAACATGGAATTTTTGCCAAAAAATTCCCGAAAAACACAGCCAAACATTTCATCAAATTTTCCATAGTTGTACTCCTTATTTTACAAAGATCTCTTGGAAATAACCACATTCCGTTACCGCAACATAATACGGTAAAAACTACGAAATATAATTGACTAATTGACAGTTTAACATAAAACAAGATTGGATTACAAGAGGGGGATCTTCGAATTTTTAAAAATATTTTGGAAAATTCGTAATATTTCAGTGGAATTTTCGTTCAAGGTAGGCAATCATCAGGTAGGCAACCTTTTGCTAAAACATCGCGTCGGCGTTAACTGACTTGCCCCTGTTGACGGCTGGCAATTTGACTCCAAAACGGAAGGCAACACCATTTACCGTCGTTAATCTGGTTCACAGTCGGCTATCGCCGACGCAACCTTTTAGCAAAAGGTTGCCCACCTAATGATTGCTCACTTTTAACAAAAATTCCGGTGGGAAACACCTAATCCGGTAGAATCAGAAATTTTTATTTACCGATTTTAATTCGGACAGGTTTACCGACTTCAATTGTTTTATTATTCTTTCCGGTAACGATTTCAATTTCTTCTGTTGTCGTGTTGACTGAACTCCATTTCGGATC
>JAISBG010000083.1 GCA_031266315.1 Planctomycetaceae bacterium
CTAGATTATTGCGTGAATGGTTACCCTGTTTCAATGGAACAAAAAACGTGACGATAAAATGCTATTTATGGAGCAGCGGATTCACCTCCGTCCATTGACCCAAGTGCTCCGATAATTCCAAATGGTGAAGCACCGGTTAATTCCGACGGATCTGCCGATGCGTCTAAACCACTGGTTCCGGGAGTTTCACAGTTAATAGTTTCAGAAATAAAACGAACCGAACCATCACCCAACGCGGCATTTGCCCCTCCCGAATGGTGGCTGCTTATTGTTACTAAAGCCGTCCGTTCCGACCAATAAGATAATGACCCCGACGCAGGACCTTGCGTACTACACGCCGGAGCATTGGGCGGAAGAACCGCTGAAAAAGTATTATAAACATCCCACGCATCACCCCAACGTGTTCCTACGGAATCGCAATCGACATTGACCACACTGGTACTCGTTCCGCCGACATATCCATTGGGAAGTTTCGTGTCAAAACAAACTCTCCCAGTCAATGTTGAAGGTGTATCACTTTTGGCTGCTTTGACCGAAGCAATGGAACCGCGAATATCACCCTTGACACCGGAATTTTGATTGAGATTTGAAGCCTGACAAACCTCTGCAATGAGCAATGTATTACTGGTTCCGTCAGTCAACGATTCAAGACCATGAATGGCTTTGCTTTCATAACAAAAAGGACCACGTGTTCCGGGACCGTTTTGCCAATCTGTCCAGCAATCGCCGACACTGCAATGATAATTAGTGGGTCCCCGTCCCCAAGCCGCTCGATTGTCTTCCGAGCGTAAATCGGAAGGACAAACGAAGACAGAAAAAATTCGTCCAAAAGGACCATTTTGGGAATTACCTAAGTAATTTTGTGACACAATCTCTTCATAAGCGGGAGTCAACTCAATAAACGGAAGTATCTGTACCGACCACGCCCACGCGCCATTAGTACCTGTTTGAGTGGTACCGTTTGGCGGTATTTTGTTGTGAACATCGTGAAAATTGTGGACTCCAAGAGCCAACTGTTTCAGATTGTTCGTACATTGTGAACGTCTTGCGGCTTCTCTTGCCGCCTGAACCGCCGGTAACAAAAGGGCGATTAACGCACCGATAATCGCAATCACCACCAGAAGTTCAACAAGTGTAAACGCTTTTCGTGTAAAAAATAAATGAAATTTTGTCATGATAAATCTCCTTAGAATTAATAAAAAGTGAAACAATTGAAACAAAAAATTATTATCGTTCGGGAATACGGCTTTTCACCGCTTTTCCTGTATCCAACTGAAAGGAATGTTCCCCGCCGGAGGTGATTTCAATTTCCAAAGGCGAGGTTTGTAACTCCTGATATTTTTCTTCAACAAGACAGTACACAACTTCTTTTGTTGCCGGTTTGCCTTCAAATGTCGAAGGCTCTTTTTCGGTAACGGTTTTGTTGATAACCACCTTGTACTTTCCGGCGGGAACACCCGAATATTTACCTTGTGTAAATAAGAAGGCTTTGCCGTTTGAATCCGTTCCTCCCGTTGCATTCCACGAAGAATCAGCGGATTGAACAGTTACCGTTGCGCCGTCAAGAGGTTGTCCTTCTTGTGTTACGGCAATTTCACACGGAAAAAGTTCCGGCATTCCGTCCGGCGTTTTGACACCGCCGCAACCGGAACAAAATGTTGCAAAAATAATCATTATTGGTAAAAAATAAACGTACATGATTGTAAAATTGGTTAATTGGTTAAAAGGAAATTGTCGTTTCAACAAACCGTTTGCATTTTGTAAACAGAAAAAATTGAAACTGTTTCAAATATAAAATCGTTCTTTGAAGAACGTTACAAAGATTTGCTTTCCTTACATGCCGGAGTACCAATGGCTCCCCAAACACCGTAAGGACTTTCACCGACATTGACTTGCTTGGCGGAACTTCCGTTACAGTCAATTGTTTCAGAAACAAATTTACCGGAGCCGTCAAAATAACTGACATTGACACCGCCCGGATGATTACTTTGAGTGGCGAGAACCTGAAAACTATCCTCCGCCTGTTCGCTAGTCACTCCATTCCGATGAGAACATGACGGAGAATTGGGAGGCAAAACCGTGTGGAAACCGCCATAAATACCGCGCCCGTCAAAAGCACGTCCGCCGCGAACATTGGAATTGTAGGAGCCGTCGTCAATAGCATTATTGGACGGTAAAACCGGATCAATTCCCGCCTTAAACACGGTTCGGTCTCCGGTATCAGTCAACGCACTAAAACCGCAAACACTGATAGGACCGCCGGAAGTACTGTCGGGGCTGACAACTTTGGCAAGATTTCCACGAACTTTACGCCCGCCGATTTCTGTCCCAATAATATGTTCACTGACGGCAAGCGTATTACTGGTTCCGTCAATAACAAAATCAATTCCACGCCATGTATTCTGAATAAAAAGCAGACGAGAACTAATTTGTTTGGCATTACTATTGGTGATTGGTTGCCTGTGATGGTACATTCCATCGCCGAAACAAAAAGCATAGTTCGTCGGAGCATAACGAACTTCTTTTCCATTACCGTCAGAAGGGCAAAGATAAGCGGCAAGTTTGAAATCAACCATTGGATCAGGTGCCCAAGCACAACCGATAACATGGTTTGAAATAATATTATCGTATGTAGCCGTTTGCTCGGAAAACGGCAATATACGGAACCCCGGTCCCCAAAAGTTGCCAGCATAGGTATTACCGCCAACTGTACGAAATGGAGTAATAACAGATCCTTGCGACGGAAATTTTTTGTGGACATCGTGATAATTTTGCAATGCCAACGAAATTTGTTTTAGATGATTCGCGCACTGCATTCGTCTTGCGGCTTCGCGGGCGGCTTGTACGGCTGGCAACAGAAGAGCGATTAACACACCGATAATCGCAATCACCACAAGAAGTTCGACCAATGTAAAGCCAAACGGTGAAGAACGAATTAAAGAGAAAATATTCGAAGAGTTGTGTTGATCAAGAGAAAACTCTTCGTTTAATTTTTCCTTTTCCTCACATACTGCCCCCCCCCCCCTGACTTATCCATTTTAACATTTGAATTTTCACCCAAA
>JAISBG010000172.1 GCA_031266315.1 Planctomycetaceae bacterium
ATTTTGTTCACGGCACCGTTCACCGGAACCGGTTCGCTTTCAGACTCTTTCCTGCAAAACGGAGCAGTTTTGAAATAAGTTTTTAACAATAGTTTTTACAAGCAAATAAACTCAAAAAACGCTTAAAATATTTTACATAACTCCAAATATAGCAAAATGTTACGAAACAAGCGGTTTTCCAAATCATCCAAAAAATCGCAATGACTAATAAAAAAAACCGCTCTTGAACCAAAAGGTCGCCCACCTCTTTCCGCGAATTTTCGTGTGTTTCGCGTTTAAAACGAACTTTGAAAAAGTTTAAAACTTCAATATGATACATTAAATTGGAATGATTTATAGGTAAGATTTAAAAGTATTTTTTGGGTTACTTACATTCCCGGAAGGATAGGCGGAGGCGGTGCGGCACTTTTTCGGACGGTTTCCGTGGCAACCCAGAGCCAGCCAAGTCCCAATGTGCCGCGAAGAATTAACACCGTTGCAAAGAAAATCATGTAGTGCAACAAGGAGCTGCCAACATCAATGTCTAAGACTGCATGGGTTGCCAACATTGCCACGCAAGCGAATGCGGCAAAATATATCCACACGAAAAGAATATCAGCACTCAACAGCCAGATAAATATTTCAAAGAGAATCCAAAGAACCGCATAAATAACAGCACTAACAGCTGTTTTTTTGTACAAATCGGAACCTGTTAACATGAAGAGTTGTTCCCGATCGCGCAAAACTTGATAGCCGAAAAGCGACAACGGAAACGCCAGAAAGAAAACTCCAACTCCTCCAATAAAATCACGCGCTCCCACTGACGTAACAACCGAACCCAATATCCAAGTCAACCCGTAAACAACCAAAACCCCTAAAGCACAAAATCCGGCATAAATCGGATCAAAATCCATTTCAAGCCGACTAATTGGTTTGAGAATTAATTTGCCGGTCGTTGTTTTTCCGCCTCGTTCAAACTCGTCCGCACCATGAATTTTAACAGCGGCTTTGGGGATATTGATGACCGTATTGCAATTCGGACAAGGTCCCTTCGCACCGGCAAAACGGTCACTAACCTGAAATCGCTTCAAACAACCGGGACATACAACATTAATTGCCATAAGAAGAACGAAAATTAAAAACAATCAAAATTAGGGAAACGTTAAAAAAAAAGAATCGTATTCACAATAATTCACGCTCCGCCATTCACAATTCATTCGTTTCATTATTCATCTAAATAGTTAAATAACGGTCTTTTCGGTTTGGTAACTTGAATGATCATGGAGTATTGTTCAAATTCCCTGTCCACTTTATCGAAAATAGTTGTAAGCAGACTCGTTTTGTTTGGAAACATACTCTGGAAAAATTTTTCAAAGTCGGCACGTTCATTCCAAACCGCTTCAACAACAGAAGGTAATAAAGCAGAAAGCGAGACAACTGCTCGTTCCCTGTGTTGTTCAAAATTACCGGCATATTCTTCGATTTTCAAGTGATTTCCGATCAAATCAATCAAGTTTTGCGGGAGTTTCCAATTTGTTCCGAGTACGGCTCCGGCATCTGCGTGATTCCAACCAAAGGTTTCATTTTCCAAAATTGACAGACGAGTGTGGGGTGACTGCGCTAATCTGCCCAATATACTTTCATATTCCTTTACCTTTTTTTTGAGCAAAAGCGGAATTGCCATATCTTGAAGCAAGGCTCCGGCAAATGCCATTTCAGGATCGCCTTTTTTTAGTTCCAAAAGCAAAAACCGTGAAAACATTGCTCGACGCAGTGAATCCTGCCAAAGCATTGTAACATCAAAGGAAGCGGAATTACTTTTGGGAATCAGACTAAAAACCGCCTTCCACAGAACAAAATTTTTGACAACCCTAATACCAACCAATGCAATTCCTTGTTTCACGTTGGAAATAGTGCTTTGGAAACCAAAATAGGAGGAGTTCAAAAATTTCAACACCTGAGCAGCAAGACCAATATCTGCTTCAATCGGACGAACCAAGTCATTGATATTGACTTTGGCAACATCATTATCGAGTTGAAGTACAGTGAGCGCACTGTGCGGCATTGCAGGAAGTTGCTCCACCATCAGGATTCTGCTAAGTTCATTGTGGACAGAAGACATAATTAAGTAAATTTACAAATCAGTATGATAGTCAAAAAATATTTGCTGTTAGTATAAAAAATCAGCAACATTAGCGAACTTTTTACAAATTTTACTCGAATCGTTAGGAAAATCAATACTTCGGAAAAAAAACTTTTGTCAAATTAAAAAATACGTAACTATACTGCACAACATTAATCCATCAACGTTTTAAATGTTGACCTCGCGGAGAATAATAAGAGAATAATATAGAGACTAGTAAAATTAGAGCGAACAAATTGCCCGCTAATTTTCGCGTTAAAATATGAAAATTCCTGAATCTACCATATTAAGTGTTTCTCATCGGAATCGTAAAATAATAGGTAAAATTTCATAGGCAATTCATCAGGTGGGCGACCTTTTGCTATTTGCTGAAAGGTCGCGTCGGCGTACTCGCCGACAGTGAATCAGAAGAACGACGGCAAATGGTGTTGCCTTCCGTGTTGGAATCAATGCAAACTCAACCGGCGCAACCGCCCAGCGGGCTTTTTGATAAATAGCCCACCTCTTTTCGTGTGTTTCGCGTTTAAAACGAACTTTTCAATGCTTGGACACTTAATCCGGTAGAATCAGGGAAATTGAAAACGAAAATCGATTTTGTTATTTAATTTTCGTTTTATTTTTTTGTTCGGAGGGACCTTCTTTCCGTTCACGCTGCATTTCTTTGGTGGTGTCAAGACCGCGGCGTTCATTTTCTTCCATTTCCTGAAGCGTAACCTTCGTATCAAGCGAATGACGCAGAACTTTTGTACGCAATTCTTCTTTGTCCGGTTCCTTGACCTTTTTAAGTACAAAATCATCGTAATCAATAGAACCGCTCTCAAAATAACCAAAAACCATCACTCTGCCGAATTTCGGTGAATATTTTGTGTGACGCGGTGTAAATTCCTGAGAATGTTGAATCCATTCATTCGGATGATCCATGTCCCAATGATTTTGTTGACTCCGGTAAACTTCACGCGTCTGTTGACCAAGTTTGTCGGTAAATCCCTCTTTCAACGTATCAGCCGTCGGTTTGAAGGCGGTGTCAATCGTGTCGTAACACTTAATAAAAACAATTCCCTTGACACCCTTCGATTTTCTAATACGATAATCAATCCGATAAGTTGCCGTTTCCTCAATCGGAAACGGTTTACTGTAATACATCAAACCGGTTGTTCCGGCAATTCCCGAATCAAATATTATTCGCAAAAAATGGTTTTCCGGTTTCTCCGGATCGTCCATGCGTTTGACAAGACGCCCAATCGGTTCACGGTTTTGACCGCAACGACTCTCCCAACCGTCAGGAATTTTGTTGGAAACTTTTTCGAAATCACCGCCTTCCATCAAATTGGGATTTTTCGCCCAATTCGCTTCCATCTCCGCTTTTTCCGCCGCCGTCCGCGCCTGTTTATTGTAAAGTTTTTCAATAGCGGCACGAACATAAATTCCCGTAACTTCCGCAATCGCTTCCGTCCGAACCTGATTGACTTCGTAAATCACCTTCGGCGGTTCCACCGAAAAATCAACCACTTTAAGCCAGAAATCATAAATTTCCATAACATCTTTATCAACCCGCTCAATCTTACCCCAAATTCCAATATCCGCGTTGAATGTTTTCGTGACGTATTCTTTCATCTTTTCCAACGGCGTATTCGGATTGGGTTTAATATTGTACGTTTCACAAATATTCCGAACATCAATCATTGATTCGGGAATGATAAAACCTTTTTCCCGATTCAACTTCATCCAAAACATACTGCCCATAATTCCGCCGTAATCGGTTGGCAATTCGGCATCCCAAAGCGATTCAAAATCAAACATCACCACTCGTTTTTGTCCCGAATATTTTTCTTTTTCGTCCTTAACTTTAACTTGAATATCGCCCCGCGCCTCGTTATCGGCATCGCCGGATTCGGTAATCACTTCATTGCCGGTAAGATCAAGATCAGGATTCGGCGTCAACTGCAAAATTGCGGATGCTGTTGAAGGAGTCGAAAGTGTTGAAGTTGCCGGAGTGAGAGGTTCACGCGGCTTTTTCGTACCGATTTCTTCGGGTTCCGGCAATACGCCTTTGATGTTACTCAAATCTTCGCCGTTATTTTTCGCAAACTTTTGATCTTCGGCGGAAAGTTTTTTGAGCGGAATCGTTTTACCGGTGCCGTCCGGTGTCATAATACAAACCTCACCGTCCATCAATGAAATAAATTCCCCTTTCGCAAGAATTTTTCCCGCCATATCTTTCCATTCCCGTTGTGCCGGATCAGCCGCATCAACAAAACCGCAAAACAATAACAGAACAAATAAAAATAATCGAAACATTTTAACGTTCTCCGTAAATAAATTTGTAAACAAAACTAATCAAATGACTGCTTCAAAAAGATAATAAAACAAGTCCCTAATTTCGTCCGATAAGAATTTCACAATAGTACCTTACACCGCAAACAAATTCAATACTCTCTCCACAATTTGAAAATATCCCCTCTGTCCTTTTTCTTTGCAACATTTGAATATTGAACAACTTACATTACTCATGTTACGCACCGTAGTTAAAAAGTAAAGGTATTATTCGTTCATGATTCCTAAGTCCGTAGGACTTTAACATGGATAACCCCGTGCAAGTGCAACGTAGCACGGGGTTAGGCAACCATCACAACCGAACTACGTAGTAGTTCAACAGAGAAAAGTTCGTTTTAAACGCGAAAAGAGGTGGGCTATTCATCAAAAAGTCCGCTGGGCGGTTGCGCCGCTTGAGTTTGCATTGACTCCAACACGGAAAGCAATACCATTTGCCGTCGTTAATCTAATTCACTGTCGGCGAAAATGGGTGGGCGACCTTTCGCTGAAAGGTCGCGTCGGTGATAGCCGACTTGTACCCTGTTTCCGGCTAGCAATCAGATTAACAAATGGTCGGCAACACAATT
>JAISBG010000112.1 GCA_031266315.1 Planctomycetaceae bacterium
TCTTTTGTGGGGTTACGGCGAAGGCTCGGTTCTTGTCAAACAAAATCTCCGAACCGGTGAATTGTCCCTACTGCTCGAAGACGAAAAAGGCGGAATCCGTGATCCGCAACTTCATTACGACGGTCAGAAAATCCTTTTTTCGTACAGACCGGGCGGAACACATCAATATCATCTGTACGAAATTGGTATTGACGGACAGAATTTACGGCAGATTACCGACGGTATCTACGATGATATTGAACCGACTTATTGTCCTGATAATTCTATTATTTTCTGTTCCTCACGTTGTAAACGTTTTGTTAATTGCTGGCACACGCCTGTTGCGTCGTTGTTTCGTTGCGATGCCGACGGTCAAAACGTCCGGCTTTTATCGAGTAATAATGATCACGATAATACACCTTGGATGTTGCCGGACGGTCGCGTTTTGTACATGCGTTGGGAATATGTTGACCGGTCTCAGGTTCATTATCATCATCTTTGGACAATGAATTCCGACGGAACTCAGCAGATGGTTTATTTTGGTAACATGCATCCCGGTATTGCCATGCTTGATGCCAAACCGATTCCCGGTACGGATAAAGTTGTTTCGATTTTTTCCCCCGGTCACGGTGCGCCGGAACATTTCGGTTTGCTCAATATTATTTCGCCGAAAAAAGGTCCCGACGATCAAGGCAGCGCACGGCAACTCGGTAAAGGTTGGTTCAAAGACCCCTATCCGTTTAGCGAAGATTGTTTTCTTGCGGCAAATAATGATACAATTTGGCTGGTCAACGGCGAAGGACATTACGAACCTTTGTTCCTTTTGCCAAAGGAATTTTCGGACAAAAAATTTGCTGTTCATGAACCGCGTCCTGTTCTGCCGCGACCGCGTGAAGAACTTGCCGGAAACCGTGTTGATTTGTCCAAACCAACCGGTTATGTTGTTTTGGAAGACGTTTATCACGGTCGGTCGTTGCAAGGTTTGGAACGCGGAAAAATCAAAAAACTTCTCGTACTGAAACAACTTCCGAAGCCAATCAATTTTTCCGGCGGAATGGAACCGTTGACGATTAACGGTTCGTTTACATTGGCGGAAATACTTGGAACAATTCCTGTTGCAGATGATGGTTCCGCTTATGCCGAACTTCCGGCGTTACAATCAATCTTTTTCGTTGCGCTGGATGAAAACGATTTGGCGGTGAAACGAATGCACAGTTTTCTTACGCTTCAACCCGGTGAAACGATGGCGTGTATTGGTTGCCACGAAGAGCGTACCGAAGCCCCGAAAACATCGTTGCCGGCACTCAAAGCGGTGCGGCGTTCTCCGGCAAAACCGGAACCAATTCATGGTGTTCCGTCCATTATTGATTTTCCGCGCGATATTCAACCGATTTTCGATACACATTGTGTTTCCTGCCATAGTCCTGAAAATTACGGCGGCAAACTTGATTTAACCGGCGACAAAACATCAATGCACTCCATGTCGTATATCCGATTAACGTTACACGGTCAATGGGTTGTGGATAACCGGAATCAGCCGAAAAGTAATTTTGAAATCTACAAAATCGGCAGCGGAGCCAGTACGTTACCGAAATTCATTGAACCGGCGCATTACGATGTCAAACTTTCGCCGGAGGAAAAAAATCTTATCCGGCTTTGGATTGACACGAGCGCAACTTATCCGGGGACTTATGTTTCGCTTCGCAGCGGCGTCTATTATCCGAACATTAATTGCACTCCGCTTGTCCAACGTTGCGGGGAATGTCATGCGTTGCCGGAAACGCGGGAAGGTAAAATCAAAGCGTGGGAAGGTTGGTCGTTCCCGCGTCATCATCTCCAGTGGGGAGGAACTGTTACGAATATCTCTAACCCGGAACGTTCCTTTTTACTCCGTGCGCCGCTTGCCAAAGAAGCGGGAGGACTTGGTATTTGTTCAAAAATTGTTTTTGAAAACAAAAATGACCCGTTGTATCAAGAAATATTGCAAAGTCTTCGACGGACACACCAACAACTGGAAACCGGAAAACGTTTTGACATGCAAGGATTCCGTCCGAACAACGATTATATTCGGGAGATGCAGAAATACGGTTTTGTGAAAAAAGACATTGCTCCTGACGAAACGTTTGATTATTACCGTACTGAAAAGGAATACTTTGATTCCTGGTATTACGATCCGACAATCCGTAACGTCAAAGCGGCGGCATATTAATTGCCATTTCAGTACGGAAAAAAATATCAGAACGTAAATGAGCAGGCAATTCATCAAAAGTTCCGCAGAAGGATCATGCCGGTTGACTCGGCATTGCTGCCGTTGTTCATCTGATTCACTGTCGGTGAAAATGAGTGGGCGACCTTTCGCTGAAAGGTCGCGTCGCATCGACGATAGCCGACTTGTACCCTGTTTCCGGCTAGCAATCAGATTCCCAAATGGTCGGCAACACAAAATTGCCGTTGTTAATCTAGTTCACTGTCGGCTAACGCCGACGCAACCGTTCAGCGAACGATTGCCCACCTCATGATTGCCTGTGAAATATTACCTATTATTTTACGATTCTGTTGGGAAACACCTAATCCGGTAGAATCTGGAAAATTTATCCTTGCTGTGAGCGTGTTGAACTGCTACGCAGTTCGGTGGGAGGTGGCGTATGCTCATACCCCGTGCTGCACTTCGTTTGCATGGGGTTATCCACGTGAAAGTCCTACGGGGACTAAAAATCATGAATAAACTCTTCACCTTGACATTCATCCTACAACGGTGACTTTTTAACGATGGGGCGGAACTGGAGTAAGGGACAACGAACGCCGGCTTAAACCAAAATTTCAAGTGTAATGCAAACCGTAAATCACAAACCGTTTATTTTGTTTTTTTTTCGAGGAAGTCGATGAGTTTTTCGAGCAATTCCTGAGTTTCTTTGGGTTCAAATTCGCTGGCGTTGTAACGGTCATAAAGTCGTTGGACTTGTTGTCCGCGTAGGAGGATGCCGAAATTATCGAGGCTTTTTTGGAACGCGTCAGCGGCTTTTTGGCGTAATTCTATTGGGTAAAGGGAATTGGCGGCGGTTTCGTAAATGGCAACTTGCATGGAGCCGGATTTGATGACCGCCGCCAGTTCCAACCCTTGAGCAATTCGCCCGTCACTCCGTAATGCCCGAAAAACCGTGTCTTCCAGATCGTCAAAATGATAGATTTTCTGACCGTTTTGGGCATTTTCGACAATTGTTTTGATCCAGCCGAGTGCTTTGTGGGCTTGTTCCAGCCGAACACCCGACGGAACAAGTTCGACGCCGGTTTTCGCGAACAAATCATCATTGACCCATTTCGCGCCGTCATCATTGACAACACGCGGATATGTTTGCGACAACGAAACTGCGAACGGCGCTTTGGGTTGGAGTTTGTCGGTTTGCTGCATTTCGAGTCGGCTTTGGAAATTCGGAGCCGATTCGAGAATTGTTTCGTTGTTGCTCAGAACGGCAATAGGAATATCGGCGGTTCGTGCGTCATTCCGCATTTCCTGCACAAACTCCGCAACCGTTGGTTCCGACGTGATCAGATCGACAACAACGAGTTCGGTGTCCGGTGTTTCGGCGGCGAGTTGCATTGCGGCGCGGCAGGTTTGGGCGAGTTCCCCTTGATAGCCGCAACCGATAAAAAATCCGGCTGTTTGGGCGGCGTTGGTTTGTTTGGGG
>JAISBG010000193.1 GCA_031266315.1 Planctomycetaceae bacterium
AAGCGGGACTTCTTCTTTTTTTTCATATTTCTGTGGAATTTTCATATTCAATACGAAAATACTGAAAAAATAATTTCGCGGTCTTTCGCGGAAATTTCATGTTTAAAAATCTCCGTTAATTGACCGCAGAGAAAGTAAATTATTGAGCTGTCAGTAGGATTGCAAGTTTGTAACCGTTCACGAATAATCAAATCAAAGTCAAGGTAATGTATTTACTCACGATTATTAAGTCCGTAGGACTTTAACATGGATAACCCCGTGCAAACGGAGTGCAGCACGGGGGGGTGAATTCCTACCGAACTGCGTAGCAGTTCAACAGAAAACACTTGTCCTTGCCGAGAGTATGTTGAACTGCTACGCAGTTCGGTATGTTGTGGTTATGTTTCCCCCGTGCTGCACTTCGTTTGCACGGGGTTATCCATGTTATAGTCCTACGGACTTAGGAATCGTATCCCTTTACCTTGATTTTTCGTGAACGGCTACGGAAAAACTTGCAATCCTACTGATTGGGCTGTTATGATATTTGTTTTTTAGAAAGAACTGTTTCATGCACCATCTATTTTAATTTTACTCTTTATTCGAATTGGGATTCTTCAAGTCTTTACATTGACTATAAGATGGTGATATACTATTAACTTGGTTTATGTAAAATTTCTGAACAATAACAAACTTTTTTACTCATTGAATATCAAATGGTTATCCGTTGGTCTCGTATTATTCCGCGATTGGTTATTCTTGTTCTGATTATTGGAACTATTTGGTTGGGGCAGAACGAACTGATCCGTTGGCAACTCCGTTCCAATCTCCAACGTCAAACCGGTGCAACAACCGAAGTTGGTTTTGTTCGGACGG
Organism: Planctomycetaceae bacterium; assembly: GCA_031266315.1. Lineage (GTDB taxonomy): Bacteria > Planctomycetota > Planctomycetia > Pirellulales > Thermoguttaceae > WRKP01. Next base: position 853 of record JAISBG010000193.1, read on the forward strand.
ATTGGCAAAAGGGCAATGTAGTGATCGGTAATGTTCGTCTTTCCGATTCCAAACCGCCCAATCATGAATTATTCCGGGTGGAGAAAGTCTCTGCTCAAGCCGATTACAATGATCTTTTGCGCCGGTATTTTCATTTTTCGGAACTGAATATAGAAGGCGTTCAGGTTGTTATTGACGGGGTGAACGGGCAGGAATTGGTTCCCAACCGGTTGTGGAGCAAATTGAAAGATCAGATTCCTAAAGAATTGCAATCAATTAGTGACCTTGACTGGTCGGCGTTTTTAACCGAAAAACCGGAAGATGCGGCAAAAATGTTGTTGCAACAATTGGAAACATCTCAGTTGCTTGCCGGTTTGAAGCAACGTTTGCCCAATGAAATTGAACATTTTGAAGCCGCTGCCAATCTCATTAAACAACGGTTTCAGAAAATTCAGGGATTAACTGAAAACGCGAAAGGAACCGATATACAACTTCAATGGATCAACGAACTTCTCAAAGAACTGGAGGAAACCGATCTCAATATCCGGCAATTACTGGAACACGCGACCAAGTTAAAATCATCAGCACAAGGCGATTATCAATCACTGATAAGTGCGGTTCAGCGTGACCGTGACAAAATTAAAAATCAAAGTTTGCGTGTTCCGAAAATCAACGTCGAACAACTCTCGGAATCTCTTATTGGTACGGAAATTAAGGAGCAATGGGATAAAACATTGGCGTGGAGTTATTGGGCAAGGTCTTTTCTGGTTCCGGTTGAGGCGGACAATCAAACTGTTTCGATTTACGATCATTTCGGTCTTACTCCGCCGCCAAAAATTCGTGGCGAAAATATTCATCTGACGGCGTTGGATGCCCGACCGGAACTGTTTATTGAAACAACAAATTTGACAGGTCAGGTTCGTTTCGGCACTCTTCCGGTTTATTTTAACGGAACAGTTAAAAATTTAGCGCAACCGATAACGCTTGGAATTTTGCCGACGGTAGGACAGTTTTGTTTTTCCGGTTCGGGAATTCCGGTGTCGCCGGTGTTGCCGGAAGACAACGCGGTTGCGGCAGAACAAGTTCCGGCGGCAGTCAACCCGGATATTATTCCGAATATTTACGTAACACTTCAGATTGACCGGATCGGAGAAAACAACGAAGATCAAATGATTGTCTGTTGTCCGATGTATCAATTACCGGAACGAATTTTAGGACATCCCGAAAAGCTGGCAATTACTGTTTCACCGGGAACATCGCGGTTAGATGGAGTGTTGCTTTTGCAGAGCGAAAAACTTTCGGGAGAAATCCGAATAATTCAGTCTGGAGTTCGTCTTACGGCGATGTTGCCGGAAAAGCGACAAAATACGGAATTACAACGGATTTTGCAACAGTTACTTGATTCGCTGGACAATTTCACGGCAAGTGTTCTCGTAAGCGGAACACGTTCCGAACCTGTTTATGTGTTCAAGAGTAATCTATCGGAAGTGATTTATCCGCGAATTGAGTTCTTGGTTCAAGAGGCGTGGAACAAGATGTGTCGAGAAGCGGAACAAGTTGTTTTCGATGAAGCCAATCAGGGAACGAAAATATTAAATGCGATGTTGCAGGAAAAACTGGAACCGGTGATGAACGGAATCAACACCTCACGGACGCAATGGGAACAACGGATTGCACAACTTTCCGGTGGTATTCCGATTGACCAGTTGGTTCAATCGCAACTTTCCAAACTTTCGCCCAAAGACCAGCAACGGCTTAACAATTTCTTAAATTCTCCTTCGGTACAATCGTTGCTTCCCAATCGCCAGCCGGAACAAATTCCGCAACAACAACAAATTGATCCGTTAATTCAGCACGGCATTGACAAATTACAAAACAAAATACCGGGATTGCTCGAACAGTTACGGAAAAAAAACTGATTATTTCGGAATTTTGGGAAGGCAACACAATTTGCCGTCGTTAATTTAAATTCACAGTCGGCTATACTGTGATAGGGTTGTATTTGATATTTTTCAAATAACTATTTTCTGAATTGATCCCCAAAAACGAATAGCCCGATAGGGCTTTATTTTCGTAACCGCAGGTCTTTGACCTGCGGTTACAAACTAATGAAATCACTGCCTGAAAGGCAGAATTTTAAGCCGTCGCCGTGTTAAGTTCTGCCTTTCAGGCAGTGAGCTGTTTGTCGTTACACCGCAGGTCAAAGACCTGCGGTTATGAAAATTAAGCCCTATCGGGCTACTCCACTTTTTGTATC
>JAISBG010000233.1 GCA_031266315.1 Planctomycetaceae bacterium
ATTTACAGGATAAAATCAAATAAAATCCAGTAAATCATGTATATCTTGTCAAAAAATAATCTTTGCTAAAGGTTTTTAGAAGTTGCCTATTGTTTCTTTACTTTATGTATTTTAAGCGATCAAAAAAATTGATTAAAAATTATCTCTGTGCTCTCTGTGGTAAAAATGAATTATTAGAGATTCTTAAATCTTATAATGCCAATTTATTTTGGAAAGTACAAGTATGACCCAACAACAAAGAAATCGTTTGAAAACATTCCTTGAAATTATTGGTGTTTTTGCGGTTTTTTATATTTTTGGTGCGTGGGCGGTTCCTGATTCGAATGAACCGTATTATGTCGGCAAGGCAATTCATTTTTGGAATCCTGATTGGATTTCTAATGATTCTTTTTTAGAAAGTAAAGATTCTCATTGGACATTTTATGTTGTTTTTGGTTGGCTGTGCTTTTTTCTTTCACCGGACGCAATGGCATGGTCGGGACGTTTTCTGACTTGGGGATTACTCGCTTTGAGTTGGCAACGGCTTAGTTTTACGTTGGTTCCGGTTCGCTGGATGTCGATTCCAACCGCTTTGGCGTTGGCATATTATGTCGATTCGTTTCACGCTGCCGGAGAATGGATTCTTGGCGGTGTCGAAGGAAAATCGTTTGCTTTTCCGTTTGTCTTTCTCGGTCTCGAATCTATGCTTCGCGGACGTTGGCATCGAACATGGATTTTTCTTGGTACGGCTTCCGCGTTTCACGTTCTTGTTGGCGGTTGGTCGGTTTTGGTTGCCGGTTTTGTTTGGTTCACAGAATACCGCAACACAAATTTTCCGCCTCGTTTTGTTATTCCTTGGGGATTTTTTGCCGGAGGACTCTTGTCATTGTTCGGACTAGTTCCGGCGTTGTTGCTTGATTACGGAATTTCAGCGGAAACGGTTCGGGAGGCTCATCAAATTTACGTTTTTGAACGGTTGCATCATCATTTGGTTCCCTATCAATTTCCTTGGACTTATCTGGTTCGTTTTGTGTTGTTGACGGCGATTTGGATTGTGATTTGTCGCTCCGGTCAACTTCAAAACCGACGGCAAAAGCGTTTTGAATTTTTCCTCTGGGGAACTTTAATTCTGTTCCTGATTGGAATTTTGGCGGCTTACGGACTTCGGAACAACCGGATTCTCGCCGCCGAAATTCTTCGGTTTTATTGGTTTCGGCTTTCCGATGTTTTTGTTCCGGCGGGAATTGCAATTGGTGTTCTCCGGCATTTTTTGGCAATGGCTCAGAAAGTTCAAAAAATTCAAAAACTCCAAAACAAAGAGTCCGGTTTCCGTTTTCTATCAATTTCCGGTTGGTTGATGTTGTTTGGAGTTCCGTTTTGTGTTTATCTTTTTTTCGATACAATTATCTTCAGAAACCGGATTTATTTTCCCGAAACTGTTGCCGAACCGGGGATTCCTTGGGCGTTGACTTTGCTGGTTTGTTGGGGATTGCTTGTATTTACGCAAAAATTTTCGCGTTACCGGACAAATTTTGAGACGTTTCGGGTTTGCGGTTTGCTGGGACTTTACGCAGTTATTTTGTTTTACGCTCCGTTCGATGCCCTCAAAACATTGGGCGATGTCCGAACAAGCAAGGCTTATTCACGGGTTGAACCGGGACGTTCTTATGTTGCCTATTATTGGATTGATGCCTGCCGATGGATTGCCAATCCGAAAAATACTCCGCGAACCGCGAAATTCTGGGTTCCCCGCGAAGGAACAACTTTCAAATGGCACGCACGGCGGAGTGATATTGGAACATGGAAAAATGTTCCCCAAGACGCCGAAGGAATTGTCCGGTGGCAACAGATGATGCACGATCTTTTTTATTACCGCAATGAAAAAGGGCAACTTTGTGATGATCGGTCATTAACGATTTTGCTCTGGTGGAAAACAGACGAAGAAATAGAACAATTACGGCTTCAATACGGATTTGAGTATATTCTTTGCTCCGCATCTCCCGAACTGTTGCACCATAAAACGTTTCGGGTCGTTTACGCCAATGAACTTTACAAAGTTTATCGAATTTTGCCGTCTGGTGAAACAAAACAGGGCAAATAAATAGTACCGTTTACGCCGTTAGAATTGATCATTTGGTCTATAACGGCAAAAAAATTGAAAAAAATATATTTTCTTCTCGTAACCTATTGAGAAATGTCTAATCATTGTCTATGATATAACAACTGTAATTGGTACGGATTACTTGTTTGTTTCAAGAAAATCCGTATTAGTTTTGTTTCATTTCTCAAAACCAAGAATTTAAGGAAACATCAACCATGAGAAAATTATTTGTATTGGGACTGATGACTGTTTGTCTCGGCTTGTTTGCACTCGGCTGCACACCGAAACCCTCAACTCCAACCACTCCACCGGCAGAAACACCAGCAACTGAACAAACAGTTGTCGATGATACCGAAAAAGCCAGTGAACAACCCGCTACTGCGGACGCAACCAAAACCGAAGAAAAACCGGTTGAAGAAAAACCGGCACAATAAAAATACTTCGGTATTTAATTCTTGAAACGGTTGAGACCCGAATTATTACGATTCGGGTCTTTTTTTGTATTTTTGTTAAAAGTAGGCAATCATAAGGTGGGCAACCTTTCGCTGAACGGTTGTGTCGACGTTAGCCGACTGTGAACCAGATTTAACGACGGCAAATGATATTGCCAACCGTTTTGGAGTCGAGTAAAACTCAACCGGCGCGACCGTCCAGCGGGCGGATCGCCCACCTTATATTATATTCACTATTCACTATTAGTTATTAACTCTTCCGGAGTTCCTGTTGCGGTGATGAAACCGCCGCGAATTCCGGCATCGGGACCGAGTTCAATAATCCAATCGGCTGTTCGTATTACCGCAAGATTGTGTTCAATAACAATAACCGTGTTGCCGTGTTCGACCAGTCCAGATAAAACATCCAGCAACCGTTTGACATCGCCCGAATGTAATCCGGTTGTCGGCTCGTCAAGAATATATAACGTTTTTCCCGTTTCGATTTTGGCGAGTTCAGTTGCCAGTTTTACCCGTTGTGCTTCACCGCCGGAAAGCATTGACGACGACTGTCCAAGCGGCAAATATCCCAACCCAACACGTTGAAAACTCTGCAACACCCGGTCAATTTGTGGAATGTTCTCAAAAAACGTAACCGCTTCATCAATCGGCATCTCAAGAACATCGGAGATTGATTTGCTCTTGTATTTAACAGCAAGCGTTTGGCGGTTAAAACGTTGACCGTTGCAAACGGGACAAACAGAATAAAAATCGTTCAGAAAGTGCATTTCAATTTTTTGTATTCCCTGCCCCTGACATGTCTCGCAACGTCCGCCGGAAACATTAAAACTAAAACGATTTGCTTTATACCCGCGCCGTTTGGCATCTTTGGTTGTTGCGAAAATTTTGCGGATTTCATCGAAAATACCGCTGTAGGTTGCCGGATTACTCCGCTGAAAACGCCCAAGCGGTGATTGGTCAACTTCCACCAACTTATCAATATGCTCAACACCTTTCAGTTGTTTGAAATGACCGGTTGGTTTAACGTTTTTTGTGTTCGATAAATAATTAGATAAATAATCCCGAACAGCAGGAACCAGTGTTTCGTTGAGCAGCGAACTCTTGCCGCTGCCGCTGACTCCCGTAACACAAATCAAGAACCCAAGCGGAAAAGAAACCGTAATCTGTGTCAGATTGTTCGTAGTAACCCCATTCAAAACAATTTCGTGTGAAAACGATTTTTTCCGGCGATTGATTGGAAAATCAAACCGCAGTAACGGAAATTCGGAGGAATTGGTTTCGGGTGAATTTGTCTTTGATGAATTTATTTCGGAAAGTTTCTCAGAAAATTTATTTTCCTGAAGATCACTTTTCCAAGTTCCCTGTTCTTTTTTCCATATCGCAACAATATTTCCGCCGAAACGTCCTGCGCCGGGACCGATTTCGATGATTTTGTCTGCTTCACGTATGATTGCTTCATCGTGTTCGACAACAATAATAGTGTTGCCGTTTTTTTGCAACAATTTTATTGCGTCGAGCAAACGCCGGTTATCGCGCGGATGTAAACCGATGGACGGTTCGTCCAAAACGTAACAGACGCCGGTCAATCCGCCGCCAAGACAAGTTGCCAACCGAACACGTTGTAATTCGCCGCCGCTTAGAGTATCCGCCGGACGATTAAGAGTGAGATAATCGAGTCCGATTTTGTTCAGAAATTCGAGGCGGGGAATCATTTGTTCCAAAATCGGTTTGGCAATATCTTGTTTTTCGGACGGAATTTCCAGAGCTCTGAAAAATTCAAGCGATGCTTCAACAGTCAACGCACAAAGTTCGTGAATCCGTTTGTTCCCAATCGTAACATTCCGCGATTCGGGACGCAACCGGCTTCCCTGACATTCCGTACAAATATTTTTTCCGTCATCGTCATAACCGGTTCCTTCACATTTCGGACAGGCACCGTAGGGACTATTGAAACTGAATGTTCGAGGTTCCGGTTCGGCAAAATCAATACGACATTTCGGACAGGCAAAAAGTGTACAGAATGGAATATCTTTCCAAACACTTTTTGTTGAACCGTCGGGATTGATAATTCGTTCATTTTCGTACACTGCCAGCACGGTTCCTTCACCGTGTTTCAAAGCGAGTTGCAATGATTCTGTGAGTCGGCTCTGAACTCCGTCTTTCAGGACAATCCGGTCAATTACTGTTTCAATCCGGTGATATTGATTTGTATTGGTTTGAAGAATCTGTTCAATATCAAACAGTTGTCCGTCAACCCGAACACGAACAAAACCGGCTTTGGCAATTTTCTGAAAAATTTTCCGAAAAATTTCTTGTTGTTCTTCAATATTTTGTTGCTGTTCCTTTTTTTGTTCCACCAATCCGTCTCCAACCGGAGCGAGAAGCATGAGGCGTATTCCATGAGGCAACGCCATTATTTCTTCAAAAATCTGTTGTGGTGATTGTTGCCGGATTGGTCTTCCGCACTGGAAACAATGGGGAAGACCACAACGTGCGTAGAGCAGCCGCAAATAATCGTACACTTCGGTCAGAGTAGCGACTGTACTACGGGGATTACGGATTCTTCCGCGTTGGTCAATAGCAACAGTTGGTTGCAACCCGCGAATCAGGTCAACATTGGGGCGTTCCAATTGACGCAAAAACATTCGGGCGTGAACGGAAAGCGACTCAAGATATTGCCGCTGCCCTTCCGCAAAAATCGTATCAAAAGCAAGCGAACTTTTCCCGCTTCCGCTCGGTCCCGTAATAACAACAAATTTGCCATGCGGAATATCAAGTGAAATATTTTTAAGATTATGGACTTTTGCCCCTTCAATGTGAATGAACTTATTCAATAGACCGCGTAAAACTCGAACAACAAAATCTCAATTCTGTTTCCAGAATCATAATTGCCCAAAGCCATACTCCAATTTATTTATGATATGTAGGTTGTAATTTGGGTAATATTTCAACGAATTTTTCGTTAAAAGTCAAGTAACTATACACTATTTTATGGATAAGACTCAAAAGGTAGGCAACCGTTCGCTGAACGGTTGCGCCGGTTGAGTCTTTACTGACTCCAATCGGTAAGCCCTTCATAAATATTGGGCTATTAAATTAACACATGGAAGGAAGGGCAAACCGATTGGAATCAATGAAGACTCAACCGGCGCGACCGCCCAGCGGGCGGATCGCCTACCTTTTGTTGACGGATTGCCTACCTGATGATTGCCAGCTTTTTAGGTTCGCGAAAAGGTCTAATACATTGCAGGCGGGACATTGCCTGTTGGAGTTGAATGAGTTGAAGGAATTAAGAAATTACTGTAAGCGGTGCATGTCAAGATTATCCGCGTCAATACGTTTGGATTTATTCGGGTCGTGATGGTGGAATAAGATGGCAATCTGTTCCGCAACAACCTGAATAAATCGGGGACGGAATGACGCTTCCAAACCGGGACCGCCGTCCATCGGTAAATTAGGCGGATCAATAATCATCACTTCTTCAGAAACAAGAACTTCCCCGTTGGAACAATCAATGGCTTTGACATTAACTTGGCATTTTCCCTGAACCATATACGGCGAATGGGGAACACGCGTCTGGAAACCTTGAATCTCAATGCCAATCACAATATCCGCGTTAATCGTTTTATCACGCCCGATTTCCAGAAAATTATCGAAATCATTGTTGCAATTGTCCAGCCACGTTTCAACTTTGGCAGGTTCCACCACTTTCAGTTTTTTGTTCCGAACATTGAGGTCAATCAACTTGCTGACCTGACGGGAAATCTCACGCGGAGCATTTTGAACATCATACGGATTGGATGCCATTGAACGGCAAACCACTGCCACACGTTTTTCTCCCTTGAGCAAAAAATCGTGTTTCGGCTTTACATCAGTTCCATTGACGAGAACAAGTGCCGTCAACAACGCCTGTTGGCAACCGGACAACATCGATGTTGAAAATATCAATAACCCCAATAACCCAAGTTTCCCAATCCGTTTCATAGATAAATCCTTTTATAACAATTAGAGCATTATATTACAGCACTATGCTTATTCTATTTCCATTCTGACATTTTCTTATATCATCGGCGTTTGTTGCCGTTTTTTAAACGAATCAATCATCAATTCCCGAAAAATCCGAAATTCCATGACAACCGGTTTCAAGATAGGAAGATAAGATAATTTGAGCAGCAATTTTATCGCGGCGTGCTTTTCGTTTTTTGTTTGTCAGTCTGGCTTCGCGCAAAAAGTGTTCCGCTTCCACTGAAGTATAACGTTCATCTATGTAATCAATTCCAATTCCGGTTGTTTCTTCAAGCCAACGCCCGAATTGGAGAACTTCTTTCGCTTTTTCACTCAACCCGCCGTTCAGGTGAAGCGGGATTCCAAGAACAAACCGGACAACATGTTCTTTCTCAACAAATTGCCGGAAATATTCGGCGTCACGGTCAGGCGATTGACGGATGTACGTTTCGTAAGGACTTGCAAGAATCCGGTCTGGATCACTCAACGCAATTCCGATTCGCACCGTCCCAAAATCAATACCCGCCGCACATCCCCGCTGTTCCATAATTCAATAATTCAATTTCAAACAAATAGGGCATCTCTAAAAATACTTTTTTACCACAGAGAACACCGAGATAATTATTTTGATCAATATTGATCCGAAATACCGAATAGCCCGATAGGGCTTTATTTTCGTAACCGCAGGTCTTTGACCTGCGGCTATGAACCAACGAATACCACTGCCTGAAAGGCAGAATTTTAAGCCGTTGCCAATAAATAATTATCCGGCTCTTCGTAGGAAACCGTCAAGAAGAGGAATGTATATGACCTGATGGGAAAAACTTTTTTCAACATATCCGTCGTTGGTTTCTTCTTCGAGCATTTGCCGAATTCCGTGCAATGTTTCAATTCGACCGGATTGTCGGGTTTCTTTGCGAATTGCTTTATTTTTGGCGATGGATTCGGGAATAGCGTAAGGGCGGTCGTGATCCAGATGCATACACGGAAAACTATATCGTAATTGTTTGGCTCTGATTCCAAAATTGCAAAGCCGTTCGCCAAACTCCCGATCTTCACCGCCGTAACCCATTGATTCGTTAAATCCGTTGATTGCCAACGCATCGCTTTGCCAACAGGAACTGCAATGCCCATTCCAAGTGGCGTCGGTTGTTGTAACCCAGTTCAGAAACATTGCCAATCGTTTATTGGTTGTCAACTTGGGAAGAGTCGAACGTAATAGAAAACCTTGCGATTTCAGCCATTCTTTGCAAAAAGCACGCCCGGAAACAATATCTTCTTGTGTTAATTGATGACTGAGTGCTTGCGAGAGTTTGACGTAACTGCCGGAAAGAAAATAACCGAGTTCGGCATGTTCAAAGTGCAACGTCAAAAAATCATTTCGCGGAATACAATCGTGGTCGGTAAAAATAAGATAATCCGATTTTGCAGCAACAATCGCCCGATTTAATATTCGGGTTTTCTGAAATCCCTGATCGGGATGCCAAAGATGAACCAAATCCCAAGGAAAATTTTTGCGGTATTTTTCAATGAGAAGCCGTGTTTCTTTGGTCGAACCGTCGTCGGCAATAATAATTTTGACGGGAGTTTGCGAATAGTTTTGTACGGAATATCCCCAAAGGACTTTTTCAAGCCAAGCAGGGTTATTGTAAGTCGTAATCACCACCGCCAACGACTCAGGTTTTCGTCGTTTAACGGAATGTGTCCGAATTTTAATTTCTTTCGAAATTGTTTCTGTCAGTGAAGTAAAAATAGGTATTCGAACCATTTTATTTCAAAACTTTCCATTGACTCTTTACGTGAAACATCTCAGAACAACAAGACGGAATACCGTCCAATCGACAATACTAATTATTAATTAAAATTAACCGTTCCTTTTAACAGTTCGGAAAGTTTATGAAATATCGATTTTCATGTCAAGAGCAATTTTTTCACAATTAGGGCACCGTTCATAAGGAATCAAAGTCAAGGTTATCCCTATTCAAGTCCTACGGACTTAGGAATCGTAAATAATAACTGATGTTACGCACCGTCGGTAAAAAGTCCTAATTCTACCGGATTCGGTGTTTCCCACTGGAATTTTTGTTAAAAGTGAGCAATCATCAGGTGGGCAACCTTTTGCTAAAAGGTTGCGTCGGCGATAGCCGACAGTGAATTAGATTAACGACGATAAATTGTGTTGCCTTCCGTTTTGGAGTCGAGTAAAACTCAACCGGCGCGACCGCCCAGCGGGCGGATCGCCCACCTCTGTTTTAACTACGGGGCGGAACATGAGATAATAACATTATCTTTACCTTGATTTTCGTGAATAGCCACGGAAAAGCTTGCAATCCTACTGGACTTCGATTGGTTTTGTGATATATTTGATTCGATAACGTATAAAGATATTTTTTTCACCCTTTTGTTTATGAAAATTATTATGCAACGATTTTGTTTTTCGTTTTGTGTTGTTGTGCTGGCAATATTCGGTGTGATTTCCGTTCGCGCGCAGGAGAAAGTGTTACAGGAAACACCGGAATTGCTTGTTCTGATTACGGAAACTCATCAACTATTGGAATCCTTACCGGACAATGAAAAAGAACCGGTTCTGTTTCAATTACTCAGTCTTGAACTTCGTTTCACCGACAAACAACAAGCACGGAATACAATTCAACAGGTTTTGAAGTTGATTCCGTCCGTCGAAAAAGAATCTGTACAATCCCAAATTCTTGAAGCGGTTGCGGTTGCTCAGGCGGATCTCGGTGATTATGCCGAAAGCGTTAAAACTCTCGACTTAATCAATAAACCGTCCGTCCGTGCAGAAAAACAATTAAATGTTGCGGAAAAAATTATCGGAGACTCCGAAAAAAACAAAACCGAGAAAAACGAAGCAGAAAATTTGCTTGTTGTAGCGGAGTTGTTGCGGAAATCGCTTAACGGAGCGGTTGAAGCGAAAGATGCCGGTTTGGAATCGCTTGTTTCCGTTATTCTTGCTCATGAACTGGCGAAACAAGGAAAAATTGAAGAGTCAAAAATTCTCTTTGAAAAATCACGAATAAAAGCACGGGAAATTGTAGAAATCGAAGAGCGGAATATTGTTGCGTTAATGGTTCGGAGTTTAATTCATGTTGACCGGCAAACCGAAGCGTTGGCAATGATCGAAACAATTACCGATGAAGAAAATAAGTTGCATTTATTAGGAGCAGCCGCAATAATGTTTGCTCAGGAAGGTAAAATTACTGACGCAGAAAATATTGTTAAACTTCTTAAACAGGACAAGATAAAAGACAATACTCTCATTAAAATTGTCCAAAATGCCGCGAAAACAATTACGCTTGAACAAATCCTTGCCCTTGCCAAACAAACCAGCTCCCTTGAATATCGGGAAATGTTATTACGAAATGCGTTTAATGATTTATTGGAAAATAATCGCGCTGATATTGCGGCGGAACTTCTCAAACATTTAGAAATTGTTACGGGAGACCAACGAAGTCGTCTTCATCAATATCATTTGAAGCCATTGATTGACGCGGGAAAATTCGATGAAGCCGCCCAATTTATTGAGACATTAGACACCGCTCAAAAACAATTTCCCAAACAACAACTGTTGATGGCTAAAATTAAACAGCAAGGCGGTCTTTCGGAAGAATTATTGAACCAAATTGAGGCAACCATTTCTGAAGAAGAAAAAAAGGAAAGAACGTTGCTTCAACAGCAAGCCGAAAAAGCAACAAAATTCAATAATTTCGATGAAATATTAGCAGGTTTGAATCAAGTGTTCCCGTCGCAAATAGAGATGTTGGATTTTCGTGGAATCAGAAAAACACTTGGATGGATGCTTGAAGCGGCAGAAAAATCAGGCGATCCGCACAAAATCATACAAATTCATTTAGGCATTGTGGAACTTCAAGTACAAATGTACGATAAATCTGGTGTTAAAAAAAACCTCTACCAACTCCAGCAATTTCTGGACGGAATTAAGGACGTGCGTATTTTGAATAGAGAAATTTTTCCCGACGGATCCGTTCAACCGGAAACAACAATTTCCGAAACAGCAACACCATCGCAACCGATATTAAAGTTAAACTCACCTGCTGATGAAACAAAGGGCAAGGATAATTTGTTTCAGGTTTACTGTTCGATAACATTCCTTTGGTATCAAATCGGCGAAAGCGAGGAGGCGAAAAAATCTTTTCAAAAAGCAAAAGATATTATCGAATCGGAAACTGATACGATACGAAAAATCGATAAATTGCTCGCACTTTCTCAATTGCTTGATCCGCCACAATTCGATTAAATCGGAAACAAAATCAAACGGTTCAACAAAATGAGACTTCTATTAAGGTAGCATTAAGGTGGGCGACCTTTTGCTAAAAGGTTAGTGAATCAGATTAACGACGATAAATGGTGTTGCCTTACGTTTTGGAGTCAATGCAGACTCAACCAGCACAACCGCCCAGCGGGCGGATTGCCCATCTCTTTTCATGTTTAAAACGAACTTTTCAAGGATTGGACACCTAATACAGGAGAATCTTATTTGAACTGAATATTTAGCCCCTGCGTAACATGAGTGAATAATTAAAAATATGAATAATCGTCTATTTTATTTTTGGTTTGCTCTAAATATGCGTCCCATTGAGAGGGTGTTCCTAGCCGTGCTGCAAAGAAAAAACCGGAATTTTGAATGACAGACTACATTTTTTGCGGTTTTATGGTAAATTGATATAAGATGTCAGTTAGCGGAAGGTTATTAATTAATAATCAATGATTAATAATTAATAAATGGAAAGCAAGCCGTTTGTATAATTACCAACCAACGAATCCGCTGTCAACTCTCCACTCAACCCTATTCCTTCCCTTTTACCCATGTCTCAACAAACCCAACTACAACAGAAAGCAAAAGAACTTCTTACAGATAAAAAGGTTGATCTTGTGATTGGTTACGGACTTGTCGAAACCGGTCATCTCGGAACCATTTGTATAACAGACCCCCAAAAGTTCGACCAATTACTTTGGAATAACCAATGCGTCAATAACCTTGTCGTTTATCTGAAACGCAAAGAAGTTAAAAAATTCAGTCGTCCAGCCATTGTTGTTAAAGGGTGTGACGCAAAGGCGATTGCCGTTCTGGAAACCGAACACCAACTCAATCGCGAAAACCTCTTTGTGATCGGAATGGAATGTGCCGGTATTCGGACAAGAAATGTGTTACAGGAAAAATGTAAAACTTGTGATATTCACCAACCGCCGCATTGCGATTTTGTGATCGAAAATCCTGAAAAATCAACCTTTTTATCCAATTCGTCTGATTCGTCCGGTCGTTATGCCCGCCTCGAAAAAATGATGGCATGGAGTACCGAACAACGACTCAATTATTGGAAAAATGAATTTTCCCGTTGTATTAAGTGTTACGCTTGCCGCCAGAACTGCCCGATGTGTTATTGTGATGTCTGTGTTGCGGACAAAAACCGACCGATTCGGATTGATACGTCGGCAACACTCAAAGGCAATTTCGCATGGAATATTTTACGTGCATTCCATTTGGCGGGGCGTTGTATTGGTTGCTCGGCGTGTAGTGCGGTATGTCCGGCGGGAATTGATCTTGACTTACTGAACCTGTCGCTTGCTAAAGCCTCCGAAGAACATTTCAACTACCGCGCCGGTGTCGAACGAAATATCGAACCACTTATCGGAACTTTTTTACCGGAAGATCAAGAAAATTTCATTCGATAATTGTTTCTTTTCATCATACACAGATGGCGTACACGAAACCACCATTTCTTACATGGATGGAACATCACAGAGTCTTCAACTAAAGTGAGCGGTGGACTGGAAAAGCTGGACAGAAAATTGTCTTGAATAAGGTTGAT
>JAISBG010000117.1 GCA_031266315.1 Planctomycetaceae bacterium
CGCTAGATTGCTTTTCCGTAATAGGAACAATCCGGTGAATCTTTAAAAAATACCAATTTCATAACTAATACAGTATAAATGACAAAAATAGCAGGATAATTATGATTTTTTTATTTTTGGAAAAAAAGAAAAAAATTTCGCTTAACTTCTGGTTTTATTTGGCATAAACTTTAAATCTCATTCAATCGTGTTGCGTTTCTTTGCCATGTTGTTTTATGGTAAACGTTTCACGGTAATTACGAAAAATAAAGTACGGAATGAGATTTGCCTAATTATGATAATTTTCGGAGAGCGTCAAGGCAACGGTCGATATGTTGATTTTCGTTAAAATAATTCGGACTGATTCGTAAAGTTCCGCCGTTTTCCAGAGTGTTCATAAATCGGTGGGCATCGGCGGCACAGTGCAAACCGCTGCGAACTGCAATACCGAAACCGGAATCCAGTATTGAGGCGGCTTGTTCCGGTGAAAATTTTTTCAATTGTACGGAAACAACGGAACCTCGTTCAAATTCCGGTTCCGGCGCGATAACACGAATTTCAGGAATTTCGGCAAGTCCTGTTAATAAACGATTTATAAGTTGAGTTTCTTTTTCTGTAATTGTTTCGATTCCTGTTTCCAAAATGAATTGTATTCCCGCAGTTAAACCGGCGAGACCGGGCGTATTGGGTGTACCGCTTTCCAGACGGTACGGTAATTGTTCCGGCTGTTCCAATAATTCCGAATAGTTGCCGGTTCCGCCTTCCAGAATGGTTTCGAGACGCAAACCCGATCGAAGATACAAACCGCCCGTTCCCTGAAGACCAAAAAGCGATTTGTGTCCCGAAAATATCAGGAAATCAATAAACATCGTTTGAACATCAATTTTCCGGCATCCCGCCGATTGAGCAGCATCCACCGCAAACAAAATTCCCCGTTCACGGCAAAACCTGCCAATCTGTTCAATATCATTAACCGTACCAAAAACATTGGAAATATGATTACAAATCAACAGTTTCGTTTTTGCGGTTACAACTTGTTCCAAAATATCTGTCAGTATTCCATGATTGAGATCGACGGATATTTTTGAGACCAAAACACCGGTTTGTTCCAAACGGTGAAGCGGTCGGACAACCGCATTGTGTTCCAATGATCCGGTAATTACGTGGTCGCCGGTGTTTAAAATTCCTTTGAGAACCATATTCGCGGCGATAGTTGCATTGGCGGTAAAAACAATCTGTTCCGGTTTTTCGGCGTTGAATAATCGTGCGCAAAGTAGTCGGGCATTGTCAAGAATCCGTCCTGCTGAAACAGCAAACCGATGCCCTGATCGTCCCGGATTCCCGCATTGTTCCCGCAACGCCTTTTCTACCGCAACATAAACAGATTCCGGTTTCAACCACGAAGTTGCAGCATTATCCAGATAAACCGGTTCACCATAAATCAGCTCATTAACCATATTGAATCTTCCTCATATTCCTAACTCAACAATACCATAGCAAAAAATTGATAATTATTCCGTGAAATTTTCGTTAAAAATTTTGCAACTGTATAAACTATAATATCTTACCACAACCAACCATTTTTAAAATAGCCCACAAAAATTATTCGGGCGATGAACCAAGTTCTCTCCAATATGACGGACTTCAAAAATACCTGATTCCACCTATTCGGGAAGTCAAAACAATCCGATTCAAGACGATTTGAAAGGAATGTGATGTGCATAACCGTAGGTGAAGCGAAGCGCAACCGCCGGATTTTCGCCACACACAATCGATTCGTATAAAGCCCCGCTAGGGGCGAGATGTTGGTAGAAAAACTAACGGGACAGGAAAATAAACTATTCCATAAGATTATAAAGACGCAGTTGATGCGTAAGATGAGTTATAAAATCAGCGTTTGACCGAATCGGAATCAATTAAATCAGTTCCGGTTAAACCGGTTCCGGTTGACAGCAAGAAGGAGAGAATGTACAATTAAAAACCGTGAACAATGAAATACAAAATAAGGAAAAAACAGATGATGATCGTTCCCAAAAAGATATTGCTTTAGCGGTTCGGATTTCCAATGTCGGATTCGAAATGGTTTTTCCGGCTATTATCGGTGTTGGATTGGATTATCTGTTTGGTACGGTGGCTCTGTTTGTTGTACTCGGTGTCCTGCTCGGAGCCTCGCTGGGGTTTGGGCAACTCATCAGAATTGCCGCCAAAACCGATAACAAACCAGTTGACCCTGACTAGTTTTGACCACACGTTTGAATATATTGAATAAAAAATTTTTTGAATTAACATAAATTAAAGATGTCAGAGTAAATATTCTTGCATCTTAATTTTCATTTGTCAGTTTTTAATTGTTCATAAAAATGAGCGACGGAATAAATATTGAAGACCTTGTTGCCGGACATGTTAAAGATACGGACTATTTTCATCTTCCGTTCTATCATCTGGAAATCCCCCAATTTCTGGTCAATCTGGGAATAACAAAGTTTGTATTGATCGAAATGGCTGCCGCCCTGTTGATGGTGATTATCTTTATACCTATGGCAGCACGAATTCGCGGAGGTAAACCGGTCAAAGGACGATTCTGGAATTTAATCGAAGTTTTTCTCGTTTATATGAAAGATGAAGTCATCGTCCCCTCAATCGGAAAAAAAGATGCCGCCCCGTTTCTTCCGTATTTGTGGACACTTTTTTTCTTCATCTTATTTTGTAATCTCGGCGGAATGTTGCCTTGGGCTGGTTCGCCAACCGGTTCGGTAATGGTTACAGGCGTTTTGGCAATTTGTACCTTCGTCGTTGTGGTCGCTACAGGAATGATTTATCACGGTGTTACCGGTTTTTGGCTCGGAATGGTCCCGCCAATGGACGGTGCTATCGGAATTGTTTTGGCTCCGTTTATGTTCGTATTGGAAGTGTTCAGTTTTTTTGTGAAACATTGCTCTTTGTGTATTCGTCTCATGGCGAATATGTTCGGCGGACACTTAATGATTGCAGTATTTCTCGCGTTCATTCCAATGTCCGCGTGGGCAATTTACGCATGGATTCCGATAACATTTTTAGTTATCGTAACTTCCGTTTGCGTTAGTTTTCTCGAATTGTTTGTAGCCTTCCTTCAGGCATATATTTTTACCTTTTTGACTTCCGTGTATATCGGAATGGCAATACACCAACACTAACTAAAAGAATCGGAGGCAGGAACCTGATTATTTCAGTTCTTTGCTCTCCGCCTAACCTATCCACTAAAAAAGGAGATTTTTCGTGAACAAGTTTGCTCGAATTATTGTTTTTTGTTTTGTTTTGTTCCTCGTGTTTGCCCCCGCCGTTGCGTTGGCGCAGGACAGTGCCGGAGCAACAGGTACAGGTATTACGCTTACCAAGACTTCGCTCGGCTATCTCGGCGTGGGAATCGGAGCCGGATTAGCGGTTATCGGAGGAAGTATCGGGATCGGTCTTATCGGATCACGAGTCATCGAAGCCTCCGCCAGACAACCCGAAATGCTCGGACAACTCCGAACACTTATGTTCATCACCGCCGCCTTAGTCGAAGGACTCGCACTATTTGCACTGGTTATTTGTATCCTATGTCTGTTTGTCGGATAAATTTTAGAGGACCAAACAGACTGTAACACTAGGCAAAAACCGTATGGGGAACTTTTCAACAAAAACCGACAAAAAATCAAAAAAACGCAAAAAAATACGACCAGGAAATATTTACGACGCTTTCGTCAAAAATATTTTCGGACGGATATTGGTGTTTATTGATTTTATGCAAAACTATGCCGATCCTAACTTCGTCAACAATATTGAGATAGATAAAATCTATCCCGCACCGACGCATTATATCGGTCTGAAAGGTGATGAGCGGATTTTGGATTTGGTATTTTGTTGCCCGCTTAAAAACAGCAACACCAATATGAAAGCGGTAATTCTGTTTGAACACGTTGGAAGTTCACTTAGGACATTGCCTGTTCGATTGCTTGGTTTTGCCAGTGCAATTTGGTGGGCAGAACTCAAGGAAGGGAAAAAAGTTCTGTCGGCAATTTATTTTATTGTTCTGCGAACCGGTAAAAAACCACGCCGCCAACGTTATACGCAATTGACTGATTGGTTGCCGAAAGATAAAAATGGGCAACCAATCGGTGTTGTACCGGAAGTCAAATACGATGTTATCGATTTGCCGGGGTTAAACGCCAATAAGTTATGCGGCGGTACGGTATTACGTCTTGGTTTGGGGATTTTGAAAAAAATGACGGAAGGAATGGAAGAAGAGTTTGCGGATGCTATGTTGCCGCTCATGGAAATTGATGATGAGGAACAACAAATCATCTTGACAAACGAACTTCTTGATTTTGCCTCTAAAGTTTTCGCTGTCCATAAAAAACAGTTGGAGCCTGAAACAGTCAATGAAGCCTTGAAACCAATTTTTAAGGAAAGGACGAAAAAAATGATTATGACAATTTTTGAAGAAGCCGAAGCAAGAGGCGAAGCAAAAGCCGGGCAAAAGATGGTCTTGGCGGCTTTACGTAAGAAATTTACAAAAATTCCCAAACGTATTGAAACAGCAATTTATCGAATGTCTGATCTAATTGCTTTGGAGTCGTTGATATCCGATGTTTTCGAAAGCCGGACTCTGGATGAATTTGAAAAAGCGTTGCAATAAATAAAATTTATAGCCGCTTATTTTTTAGTCACGAAAAATAAAGGAGTTCTCCGGTAGTTGACCTCGAACACGAATCGTTAAAAAACAGACAGTTACTAAAATTTTGCAAGGACACCTGTTGTCGTGTGCTCTTACAAAAACAGGCAGTCAAAGACGTTAAGTATTTCAAAAAAAAATTTCAAAATCAAAAAAGTTTATGTCGCTGACATAATTTTTCAACTTTCCGTTTTCTTTACAATGAACCGTTATACTTTTTTTGCCGGAATTGTTTTGATGTTGTTGGTGCTGTTGTGTTTTATTGGGACAGCGCAAGTTGTTCCAGCGCAACACGGAAACAGTGAACCTGCTGTTTCTTCTGAAACCAAACAGGAAGAACATCAAAGTGAGCACAAAGCCCCTAGTTTGAATCCGCTGGAAGTGGTTTCCGACACGGCGATTTGGTCGCTTGTGATTTTTTTACTTGTGTTCGGTATTCTTGGCAAATTCGCATTCGGACCGATTGCCAAAGCACTTGATGATCGTGAAAAAGGTATTGTTGACAAAATTGCGTCTGCCCAACGGGTTAATGAGGAAGCGCAAGAAATTTTGAAACAATATCAACAGAAACTAGATGATTCTAAGTCGGAAGTTCGTCAGATTCTTGATACCGCCCGAAAAGATGCTCAACAAGTTGCAGATGGGATTGTTGAAAAAGCACGCGAAGCGGCAATTCAGGAACGTAACCGTGCCATGCGTGAAATTGACGACGCAACAACATTTGCGTTACAAACGATTGCGGAACGAAGTGCAGTGCTTGCCACGAATCTTGCCGGTAAAATGATTCGTGCTGAAGTTAAGCCGGAACATCACCGCGAACTAATCCGCACCGCACTTGAAGAGTTTGCTAAAAATTAAGTTATGAAAATAAAGTCCGGTTTTAACGTTGCGCAATAGACAACCGTGTAAATTGTTACGTAATTTTATTTTATTAAACTGCTGCCTTGCCGGATTGTTCACGTCATTTGTCAGCCGGAATTTTAATACAGTTAATCGGTAACTACAATGGAACAAGATGCTCAATTTGCTGCGGAATTTAACGCAGATGTGGATGTCGAAAAGATTGCGGAAGTTTATGCCGAAGCGTATCTTAACGCTGTCGAGACACAACGTGAATCGATTGATGATGCTGTTAACGAATTTGCGTCGCTGATCGAAGTTTTAAAAGCGCAACCGAAATTTACGGCGTTTCTGGCTTCGGCAATGATTCCGACAGAAGAAAAAATTACTTTACTCGAAAAGGCTTTAGCCCATGCCGCAACTCCGGTATTTTGGAGTTTTCTGAAAATTGTTGCCAAACGGAATCGGCTTGATATTCTGACACCAATTTTTGTGCAAACGAAAAAACTGTTGGATAAACGCCGCAAACGTATTCCTGTTACTATTACAACGGCAACCGAAATTGATTCGCAATTACTTTCATCGTTATCAGAAAAACTATGCGGTATTATTGGCGGTGAGCCGATTATTCAGTGTGTGATTGACCCTGAAACTCTTGGCGGCATGGTTGTTCGCGTTGGTGATACAATTTATGATGCCTCTATTTTGACCCGATTAAAAAATGTTCGCCAACAGATGGTCGAACGTAGTGTTCACGAAATCCAACACCAACGTGATCGTTTCCGTACACCGGATGCAACAGAATAAACTTTCTCACCAAAATTGAAAATTACAACGTGTCGAAGTAATGGAAAAATTGATTTTCCGTAATTATTCGTGGAATTTCTGTTAAAAGTTGGTCAACGTCAGGTAGGCAATGTTTTGCTAAAACATCGCGTCGGCGTTAGCCGACTATGAGCCAGATTAACGACGGCAAATTGTGTTGCCTTCCGTTTTGAAATCAAGGCAGACTCAACCGTCCAGTGGGCGTTTTGATAAATAGCCCACCACTTTTCGTGTGTTTTGCGGGAGAATCGAAAAGTGTTGATTTTAAACAGGCAAATAGCGGCGATATGAGCGGTTCTTTTGCCGAATTGAAAAACGTTGTTACAATTGCCAGTTGCCGTGAAAATGAAAAAAGTTGGCTCTGGGGCGACGCAAAACATTCGCTTTTTACTTATTGGCTCATTGAAGCGTTCAAAGGACTGCAGACGGTGACCGGATTGTTACTTGTGATGAAATTGTTCAGTATTTGCAGGATAATGTCAGTTGGACAGTAGCGGCTGCGCTCGAAAAAGAACAACATCCGGTTGTATTGAATGAAAAAGCTGGTGCGGATTTTCAACTTCCGCTTCGTGCCGTAACGCTTTCACGGTTAATTGACGATGTTGCCGAACAAATTGATTTGCAGATGCGTATCGAAAAATTTATGCAAATCGGTATTCCTTGCTGGGTATGCGTAATTAAAAAGGTATTACTTCTTTCCAGATATATTTATCTTGCGATTTAATATCCGTAAAAGATTGTGAAGTTGAAAGTAATTGCGGAACACGGGTTGTTCAAAAGCAAACGCCGTGATAATCAGAACCTTGACGTACCCCTGAATCGGGGGAAACTGTTCATTTACCTGCCCGAATTTTGACCTTATGGAATTGTTTCTGTTCGTGTCCGATAACCCGGAACGCTAACTTTAATCGTTTCGCCCGGTTCAAAAGCCCATCCTGTTTCGAGAACACCTATTTCTTTACCCTGCTCATGTGGTAAAAGATCGAAAATCCACGACTGATTGCTCCCATCTTTTGGGATTACCATTAATGTGACTGATAAATGTTGATCACTCAAGTTTGTGAATCGGAGGACAGAGGAAGGCTTTCCTTCAAAAAAAGCTGTTGCAATAGAATTGCGTCTGGTGATTTGCACAGGCAATTCCGGCAATTCTTCTGTTACTTCATTTTTTTCTGTTTCCGCATTTTTTACAGCACTAACAATAGCGAGAACAACGATCACAAAAGCGAGGAGTGTGAGCAGGTTAACGAGGAGTGTGCCGTACTTTTTCATTGGATTTTCTCCATTGGTAAGAGTTACTGGAATATCACATCGGTATCACAAACCTTTGCATTAATCAAATACGGCAAACTTTCGGCGCAAAAAGAAAGAGTGCCATTTCCGAGTTGTCAAAGGCACTCTTACCACAGAGTTCAACAAACAACATCAGCAGGCACTCCCATACAGGGAGCGTCTTTTCGATGTTGCCTTGCTGACAAGAACCTTTCGGTTCAAGGTGGTAAAATTGCCTTTGGGCAACAGGCGCAAATTCGATTTATAAACTTTTTACAATACGATTATTCCTTTTTGGTTTCTCGGCGAAATTACCAATTACCATAATTCTACGAAATTATTTTTAGTTGGCAAGAGGGTAGAGTAGAACAGTAGGATTGCAACGCATAACAACCCGTCGCGTTGCGGCGGGCTGGCTTGTGTTGCCCTTTCAGGGCAAAATTGAAGAGTGGGCTTGAACCCACCGCATTGCGGTGGGTTGTTACGCATTGCCTTTGCAGGGCGGAGGAAAACTGGCAATCCTACTGAGAGGACTTGCGTTTCATATTGAGGAGGTGGTAAAATATTCTATTCTATTTGTTAAAATTGTTCGCTCAACTCGGCGGCTTGAACCCATTTGAAAAAACTCGTCTTGATTTTCCAATAAACGAATAAAATAATCAAAACAAAAACTGTATTTACGAAAAATTGAGCGGATTATAAACGCGATGTCTGACAATCACTATTTTCATCCTGAAACATTGAAACGAATATCGCGGCTTGATTTGCGGGCGAAACATGTTGTTGACGGATTTTTGAGTGGAATACACAAATCTCGGCATTTCGGTAACTCCGTTGAATTTCGGCAACACCGCCAATATGTTCCCGGTGATGATCCGCGAAGTGTTGATTGGAAAGTCTGGGCAAAACAGGATCGGCTCTATGTCAAACAATATGAAGTTGATACGAATATGCGTGTTACGTTATTGGTTGACCGGTCGCAGAGTATGAAGTTCGGCAGTAAGGCGATGAATAAGTACGATTATGCCTCGACAACCGCCGCATCGCTTGCTTATCTGGCAATTCAGCAACAGGACGCCGTTGGTTGTATTACATTTGATAAAGATACTCAAAATGTTTTACCGTCAAAAATGAAACGGTCGCAACTTACTGCGATTGCCGACCGGATGTTCCACACAGCCCCCAATAAGAGAACGGAAATACGGAAAACAGATGTACGGAAAAATGATGTATCGAAAAATGAAACTTCGGGATTGATAGAACTGAATGAGTTGCTTCGGGATATTAAAGGTTCTCAGCCGGATTTTCGGGAGGCGTTGCGGACAGCGGCGGAAACTGTTCGGGCAAACGGACTTATCGTATTGATTTCCGATTTACTGATACAACGCGAAGGATTATTTCGCGGGTTACAGTATTTACGAAGTTACGGTCACGATGTTCTGGTGTTACATATTATGGACGACATGGAACTTGATTTCACGCTTGGCGGTCCGACACGGTTTGAAGGTCTCGAACTTCCCGTACAGATTCGTTGTGATCCGCGAATGTTGCGTCAGGGTTATCTTGACGCTCTCAATATTTACCTTGAAGAAGTAAAACAAGGCTGTACAAAATTACAATGCGATTATGCCCTATTTCGTACCGGAACACCGTTGGATGCCGCTTTGTCAACCTATTTGAGCCGCCGTAACACTCTTGTCCGAAACGGAAAATAATAAACCGTTTCGTTTTGGGATAAATTTGTACAATTAGTTAAATGTAACTATTCAGTGGAATTGTGTGATCGTGAAAAATAATCGTAATTACTGAGTTGATCCGAAAAACCAGATAGCCCGATAGGGCTTTATTTCGATAACCGCAGGTCTTTGACCTGCGGTTAGAACTAATGAAATCACTGCCTGAAAGGCAGAATTTTAATCCGTTGTCGTTTAAGTTCTGCCTTTCAGGCAGTAGATTGCTTGTCGTTACACCGCAGGTCAAAGACCTGCGGTTACGAAAATCAATCCCTATCGGGCTACTCCATTTTTCGTATCATTTAATTAAATGGTTATGCTGACTTTTAACGAAAATTCCACTGAATAGTTACAAATTAATAAATAAACCAAACACATGAGATTTCCGTTTTCACTTACGCGCAGCATGACTTGTTACATGTTGCGGAAAAAATTATTCGGAGCGTCAACAAAATTTCCGCTTGTTTTGATGCTGGAACCGTTACACGCCTGCAATTTGCATTGTAGCGGTTGCGGCAGAATCCGTGAATACGCCGAAACGATTAACAAACATCTGACGCTTGAGGAATGTCTCAATTCTATTACGGAATGTGGTGCGCCCATTGTTAGTATTTGCGGCGGTGAACCGCTTCTTTATTCGGAAATTATTGAACTCGCAGATCAAACGTTACGGTTAGGAAAACATATCTATTTGTGTACAAATGGTCAACTGTTGACGAGCAAACTCGATGATTTTATTCAACTTTCACGTCAAAACCGTCGTGTTCGAAAACAATTGTATTGGAATATCCATCTCGACGGAATGAAAACAACTCACGACGCGATTGTCGAAAAACCGGGCGCTTTTGAAAAAGCCGTTGAAGGAATTACCGCCGCCAAACGAGCCGGATTTTATGTTTACACGAATACGACATTGTACAAAAAAACAGAGATTGCCGAACTTGTTGAACTTGGTCAATTGCTTAAAAGTATTGATATTGACGGTATGATGATTGCGCCTGGTTATGGTTACGAAATGGTTGGCGATGACTCTTTTTTTCTGACACGCAACGAAATTCACGAAAAATTTCAAGCGGTACGAAAAATGCTCGGCGGGTTTCGAATTACCACGACGCCGGTTTATCTTGATTTTTTGTGCGGTGAACGGTTTTTACCTTGTGCGGCGTGGGCAAATCCGACACGGAATATTTTGGGTTGGAAATCGCCTTGCTATCTGATTACCGACAAACATTATCCGACTTACCGCGAATGTTTGGAACAAACGGATTGGTCGCGGATTGGTCACGGCAACGACCCGCGTTGTGAACACTGCATGATGCATTGCGGCTTTGAACCGGCGGCAATCTTATTCGGTAACAAATTTCGCGATTTGATACGTTT
>JAISBG010000363.1 GCA_031266315.1 Planctomycetaceae bacterium
TTTATTTTCTGACGACAACGAGTCAGGATCGTGAAATTACTCTGGCAACAACAGCCAATTCCGCGAATTATTTCACCGGAAATAAATCAAACGGTAACGCAAATTCAATTTACTTTGACGCGAACAGCACAGAAAAGGAAACTAAAATCAATCTGAATATTGAAACGGACGGGATTTTGTTTATGAATGATCCGATGAGTGTTGACACCGAGAATCGAAATCTTGATCTTGATATTGTCAAAAATGGAAACGGGAGATGGTCGCTCGGAGGAACCAATGATTTTAATAACACGAAAATCGGAACAACGGTTGATATTAAAAACGGAACCTTTGAATTACAAAACGGCAGCGAACTTTTACTGACGAATCCCGATCATTCAGATTATTTTAAGTTACATAATAATGCAACTTTCGCAACAACGGGTCCCGTCAATTCGTCCATTATCAGCAACTTGAAAACAACAACACTTGATTTTGCCGTCGGTTCGAAAATGCAACTTGCCGGTAATCTGGCTCTCAATATTAAGAACGATTATAATATTGCTTCAGAATTGAGCGGTAACGGCGGGTTCATTAAGGAAGACGACGCCAAATTGACTTTTAACGGGATAACCAATAATTATAACGGAAATGTTACGATTAAAAACGGCAGTATTGAAATTGTGAAAACAAGCGGTATTGACGATAGCGGATATTTTGAAACGAAAAATGGCGTTTTCACCATGAAACCCGATACCGAATTGACGTTACACGCTGATCTCGAACAACCGAGTCTTACGGCAAAATCAGTTACGATTGACCGTGTTCAGTTGAATATTAACGGAATCAGCAGCAATGATGATCAAAAAGAATTTATTCTGATTCATACCACCGATGGGATTCTCGGAAATTTCAAAACGGTTGACGATGAAGCGGATGAGTTTTTTAAAACTGCTGATTATCTCACGTACAATCTGGATTTTCTGAATAACCGTAAAGATTACGGCGGCACCATCGGGTTACGCTGGTACAGTAAAGAAGACGGTATCGCAGCAACCGGACAATTTACGTTGCAAGAAGAAAATGATTATTTCAATGTCGAAGTGGAACTTCACGACAATAAAACCAATCTGGATTCACACTGGTCGGGAACAGCACTCGATAAATTCGGACTCGGAACGTTGGAACTTTCCGCAACAAATACTTACAGCGGTAAAACAACAGTTCATGCCGGTGAATTGCTTCTGACCAATAAACAAGGAACCGGACTTGGCAATGCGGTTGTCGAAGTCCAAAGAAACGCACGGCTCGGTCTCAATTTTGACGGAGTGTACAATAAAACAATTACCGGCACAGGGCAAGTTATTCAATACGGCGGTACGGTGGAACTTGCCGGAAACAACACTTACTCCGGCGGAACACTTTTAAAAGGCGGCGTAACGGAATTTACCTCTGAAAATCAGTTCGGAACCGGTACAATAACTTTTGACGGCGGAACCTTGAGAAATAAAGCGGAAACATCATTGAAACGAACCGTTGTTATTGCCGACGGTAAAACCGCCCAATTCGACACTCCTGTTTTCAGTAACAGTTATGGAGATTCGCTGACATTGAACGGTACCATTTCCGGCAACGGCGGTTTGGAAAAAACCGGTAACGGAATTTTGACCTTGACCGGAAAAAATACGTTTACGGAAACATCGTTTGTACGGAATGGCGGATTGAAAATTGACGGTTCGGTTCGATCCGATGTGCGGGTTCAATCGTTTGCCGCCGTTTCCGGTTCCGGTAACATTAACGGCGATTTATTCATTACTCGTGACGGTTATTTCGATTGGTATTTTTCATCAAGCCAATCCGCATCGCAACCGTTAAACGTTGATGGTTCCCTCTATCTCGCCGAAGGAGCGGTTTTCCGTCCGCGAACAGATTCAAATAATTTTATCGCTCAGTCAACCAATTTTACAGATGAAATTACCGGTTGGACAGTTTTAACGTACAATAAAACGCTTGGCGGACAATTTTTAGCCGTCGATAATACATTCAACGCTTTTTACGATTTTGAATTGGATTATTCGGTTCCGGGCGAGATACGGGTCAACGGCGAACTGTTGAGCAATCCGCGAGCAATGGGCGACGTCATCACAACGGGACTTTCCATCGCGAACCGTAAACTGTACCGAAATGTATTTGCCGAACTGTTACGGGAAACAATGTACCGCAAAACAGCAACACGTAACATTGATGGTTCGATTCGCGGACAAGCGGTTCAGCCGACACGTTCCGTTTGGTTCACTCCAATGGCTCGCGCTAACAAACTTGCCAGCACTTTTGTCGGCGGCACTTATGATTTCGAGGCTTACGGAATGCAAACCGGTTCAACGTTTTGGTCAAATAGTAACAGTTCGCTTGGATTGATGATCGGCTATGAACGCGGCGCACTTCGTAACAGGCTTGATTGGATTCGAAGTCATGATTATCAGATTGGTTTGTATTACGGTCATATTTTCCGTAGCGGTTCGGAGTTTCGCGGTTTTATCGGCGGCGGCTTCCAAACTTTTACGGCATCGCGTAACGATACGGTTGAAACTTACATGACCAAGTATGACGGTTCGAGTTTCGAAATCAACGCCGAATTGGGAAAACTTTTTGCCAATCAAAACGGTACGTTATTTCGTCCATATTTTGCAGCGGATATTGAATACAGCGGACAAACAGCCGCACAAGAAAACGAAATCGGTAACGCATTCCGGCATTACGGACGGGCAGACCTTTCACAGTTTTTCGTACGGTTTGGAGCCGATGTTGAAAAACGCTGGCAATTTGTTGATATTAGCGGCGGAGCAAGTTACACCGGATTATTGTTCGGTCAAACCCATGCCAAAGCACCGATTTTCTATCCGACACGCGGCGTCGGAACAACTTCCTACGGCGCACGGCTCGGACGTTCCTCTGTAACACTAAAAACCGGTTTTAATTGGCATCTAAACCGTCAAAGAATGAACACTATTTTCCTTGATTACTTTGCCGATATTTATTTGGATCGAACCGGCAAGGTCGGCGATAACATTCAACATTCCGGAAATCTCGGCATTTTGGTACGATTTTAAGTATACTGCGTTAGGGTTATGTTCAATATTTTTTGAAAGATCGAAATTAAGTTTCCGCAACCTCATTTTTAACCTAATTTTCATAACAAAAACAACCTCAGTAGCAAAAATGACAAAAGTATCTTAACCTCATTACCTCATTAAAAATTATCAATGAGGTAATGAGGTTGGTTTTTGGAAAATCAATAGGCTACTGAGGTTGTTTAGTCAGAGAAATTAGGTTGAAA
>JAISBG010000129.1 GCA_031266315.1 Planctomycetaceae bacterium
GTTAAAGAACTGGTTGAATTGATTTTTAAACCATTGGATTCCTGTTTTAGAAAGAGTTTTACCTTCCTCTCCATACAACCAACCGTCATGTAAATCTTCTAGTTGTTTCAAACGGTACGAAATATCAATAGGCGGCAACGTATCAATAATCTTGACACTCTCTACTGATAAATACGCTATTCGTTTAATTAGGTTTACGATGTATTGGGGGTTGTTTTGTTCGTTGCACCAATCGTTGGGGTCGTTGGTGATTTTGCTGTCTTTGTGGGTGGTGATTTTATAACGATCTATTATCCAATCCAATGCGGATTTGCCGTTGACAATATATTCAAATGTTTCAGGCGGGATGCCTTCCAATGTTAATGTTGAATTGTAAATGATTTTTGTTTTGTCGGTTTTGCTTGGGTAACGCATTTCCGTAACGTGATAGTTGACTGTTCCGGTAATCTTTTCTTTCAACAGGAATTTTTCCAACGTCTCATAATTCAAATGTAATTTTGCCAACTCGCGACCAGCTTTGGAAAATCCCCAAAAATCAACAGCAAACGGGATTCGCGGTAATTGTTTTTTCAACTCCGCCGAAAATCGTTGTTGATACTCGCGGCTGTTCAATACGCCATAAATGTAATAAAAAATATCCTTCTTGCTCAACTTTTCATCACGATAATGTTTCCGAAATTTTTGCAACGCTTCGTCTGTGATATTTTCGCGACGAATATAATTGCCAATTCGTTCACTTTTTCCTGATAACTGTTCGCTTGGTTCTTCATCAGAAAAAAATGTTGTTGCTTTTTTAGATTCAATCGGCTCGTAAACGTAATAAGGAAAACATTGCGCGCCAGCATCTTGTAAATTCAAATCAACAAGTGTATTGTGTATCAATGGTGAAAATACTTTACCACCGCCCATTCCACAAACACTAATCGCCATATTTTCGGTATCCGGTTCAGGAAAAATACGCGGCATTTGGTAAACGCGCTCATTGAATCGACGATTATAGTAGATGTATTGTTTGCAGAAAGGACGATAAACGCTCTGAAAAACGCTACTCTTTTGAAATTGATATGGAATACCTTTTGCCAAGTCTCCCTTGAGATTGTGATCCCAAGAAATTTTTGTTTTATCGTTGTCAATAATATCTTCTACTTTGGTATCAGGAAAATATTTGCATTTTTCTTGTAATGTTTCTCGTTGCTCATTGTAAAAGTCAATCATTCGTTTCATATTTTCTGTCAGTTTCTTTTCGGAAAAATTGTAACACCACGCATCACGATGAGTTGCAACTCCCAACGAAAACACATCGAAAATAGTTGTTTCGTTTTTATCTTTTTTATCACCCATTGCAAAAAACGAATCAAACTCATTATTCCGTTGCTTAATCCAATCGTGTTTTTCGTTGGGCGTGATTATTTGCCAATCGACGTTACGGATATTTCCGAAGTCATTGAGTATTTCCAGTTTTTCTTCGCGGCTGAGACAGTCGCCGATGTCGTGATAATGGATTACGCAACCTTTACTTTTCCTTGCCGGATCATTTACAAAAATTGTAATCGCTATCGGCGCACGGCTTCCTGAACCAAAAATTTTACCGCCTTCTTGACGAGATAATTCTCCAGATGTTCTCTGATTTCCTCGACAATTAAAAACATAAACTTCCGTGAACTCTTCAGCAAAACATTGACGCATACCGTCCATTGAATTACCGTCAATATATGAACCGTTACTCACAAAACCGATAACACCTTGATTGACGATTCGATCTGTTGCCCATCGTATTGCACGAATATAAGAATCGTACAAATTCTTTTTTGATACGGCGGTTGATGCTTCGGTGTAAGTGTTTTGTATTCGTTCATCAAGTTGCGGATAATTTTGATTTTTATTGGCATCGTTTACAACACGTTGACCGGCGGAATACGGTGGGTTTGCGATGATGACTGCGATTGGAGTTTTTTGTTGGAGTTTTGCTCGTTTGCTGTTTTCGTACATTGTGTATTCGCTTTCTTTTTGTTGATTGGGTTGGTCTGTTTTTTGTTGGAATGTGTCGGTTAAAACGATGCCGTTGAACGGGAAATAATCGGACGAATTGTTTGTCGTTGTCCTCAAAACTTCGTGGAATGTTTCCTCAATATTGATCGCGGCAATGTAATATGCGAGCAAAACAATTTCGTTGGCATGTAATTCGTGTTGATATTTCCGCAACAAATCTTTCGGCTCAATCAGTCCGCTTTGCAATAATCGTACAATAAATGTTCCGGTTCCCGTAAACGGGTCAAGAACATGAACGTCTTTTGCTCCTATTCCCTTGCCAAATTGTTCTTGCAACACCGCGTCAACACTTCGCACAATAAAATCAACCACTTCAACCGGCGTGTAAACAATACCAAGTTTTTCAGACATTTTGGGAAACGCCGTTTTGAAAAATTTATCGTACAACTCAATAATAATTTTTTGCCGACCATGTGCGGTTTTAACATTCGCGGCACGTCTTTTGACACTTTTATAAAATCTGTCAAGTGATTGAAGGTCTTTTTTAATCGCGGCATCTTCGAGTAAATCCGCCATTGATTGCATCGCTAACGAAACGGGATTTTTGTCCGTAAATTGAGAATTGCCAAACAAGGCATCAAAAACCGGCTTAGTAATCGAATGTTGCGATAACATTTCAACAACTTCTCGCTCCGTTAATTCAGGATTCAACTCATTCTGCAAATTTGCTCTGAACAAATCAAACGTAATTTTATGATCTTCGTGTGCAAGAAGATTTTCAATTCGCTCAATTTGTTTAGCCGCAATTACCGCGACATCTTTCGCCCAATCTTCCCAATATTCTTTGTCGCCGCATCTTTTTACAAGTTGCGCTAGAACCGCAATCTTCCAATTTTTAATATCCTCGTAAGTGAGATTGAATTGTCGCTGAATATCAGCCGCACTATCGGCGACTTCTTTTTTGCCACTGGAATTGTCAACACTTCCGATGAAATCAATTATGATCCGTTCCGGTTCTTTGTTGTCCAGTTCAATCGTATTGATCTCACCGTTGAACCGATCATCGTGCGCACGCAACGCCTGCAACACGTCCCAAACAACTTGATACGTTTCCGAATTATCCAGTGTATCTTCCGGTTTCATTCCCGCCGGAATCACTATCGGCAAAATAACATAACCATAATCCTTGCCCGCAACTTTCCGCATTACCCGCCCCACCGATTGCACTACGTCAACCTTTGATTTTCGCGGCGTTAAAAACAACACCGCATCCAACGCCGGAACATCAACACCTTCCGAAAGACAACGCGCATTCGATAAAATTCGACATTCGTTTTTCTCCGGCTCGCCCTTCAACCAGCTCAACGCCTCGTTTCGTTTCAACGCATTTTGTGTCCCGTCCACATGACGAACCTGACAGACTAACGCATTTTTATCTTCAGGATTTTCCTGTTTGTATTTTTGTACAATATCTTGAAATTCGTCTTTAAATTGTTGCGACTGTTTAATAGAAGTCGTAAACGCAACCGCACGCTTCATCTTTATAGCAAACTTTCCCGCCCGCTTTTCGTCAAACCGTCCCGCTAAACCATTCCAGCAACCGATAATTTTCGCCGGATCAACCATTTTCAATTCGCGTTTTCCGGTATCCTGCATCGATTTTTGCAGTGACGAATTGATAACATCTTCACTCACTCCCAACACAATTACCCGATAATCAGACAACAATTGTTGATCAACCGCTTTAGAAAAACCGAGTTGATGTAACGTTTTCCCGTATTGAGTTTCGTCGTCCATCGACCAAAGCGGTACGTCGTGTTCCTTTGCTTTTTGTTTCGTGTCGGTGGAATAGAGACGCGGTGTCGCTGTCATGTAAAGACGCTTTTTCGTTTTGATAAATTCTTGATTGTGAACACGGACAAATTGTGATTCGTCTTGACCTTCGAGTTGCGCGCCGGTTGTACGATGCGCTTCATCACAAACCACTAAATCAAATTCCGGCAAACCATTATTTTGCGCAACACTAATCGCATCAATCGACTGATATGTTGAAAAGATGACTGTCAAGTTATCGTTGCTCTTATTTTTATTCCAATCCGCCGCCAATGTTTTACCGTTTGTGGTTGCGGGAATGGCAAGGTCGTCGGGACTGGTCGGATCGCTGTCTTCGTGCTTACCAACCTTTTCGTCCGAACAAACCGCATAACAGCGCAACGGAATTTCAGACTCAATAATCCACTCACGCAACGTTTGAGACATCAACGATAACGACGGCACAAGAAATAAAACCAAACCACCCTTGCCCGCAATCCGTTCGGCAATCTTCAACGACGTAAATGTCTTGCCCGTCCCGCACGCCATAATTAACTTCCCGCGATCCTCTGTTGCAAATGCGTTACAAACATCGTTGACCGCTTCGATTTGGTGGTCACGTAATTTTTTCTTTTCTTTAAGTTTTAATTGTTCCGGTTTCTGCGGATTGAATTGAGACCAGTCAATCAAACTGTTCTCCAAATCAGATAACCCAATAACATGAACCGGCGGATGTTGATTTAAAATAACTTCTTGAGCGTTTTTGCCAAGTTCGCTTGTCGCAACGATAATTCGACGGACAAATTCTTTCTTACTCGATGCAGCAAGAAACGAATCAATATCCGGTTTTTGAATCTTGTTATCATCACCGTAACACTTACACTGAATCGCAACAAAACCCGAACCGTCCCGCATTTCAGCAACAAGATCAATTCCAATATCACCCGAATTACGTTGTTCCCACTTCGACCAAAGAACAACATCTTTGTATTGCGTTTTGTACTCCGGCTCGTTCAAAAGATAAACCCGAACAATCTCTTCAAAACGCGTTCCCTTGTCTCGTTCGGAATTTTTGACATCTTGTAATTGTTGAATAATAGATCGAATATCCATGTTTGTTTTTTTTGTTGGTTAAGTTTTTTAAAACGCGAAATACGCGAAAAAGGAACGCGAAAGGGCGCGAAATTCGAATCTCACGCCCTTTCGCATAACTTCTCGC
>JAISBG010000395.1 GCA_031266315.1 Planctomycetaceae bacterium
ATAACAAACAGGGCATCGCGAAATAGAACGTTGACGGTAACAGACAAAGAGCAAAAATTTTATAAGGAACAATTGGTTTATCCGCAATTTCCTTTAACTTTGGAACAAATCATTAATAAAACAATATGTGTTGATTTGATAACGATTCTTGATTGGTTGCCGGTTTCTTTTGCTGATTTACTGATTATTGATCCGCCTTACAATTTGGACAAAGATTTCAACGGAGTCCGATTTTCCAAAACCAATGATGAAACATATTTGTCGTATCTTAAAAGTTGGTTTCCGAAGATCATCAGAGTTTTAAAACCGAATGGTTCCGTTTATATTTGTGGAGACTGGAAAAGTACATTTTGTTTGTATCAGATGATGAAGGAATTTACTATTGTCCGAAACCGGATTACGTGGCAACGGGAAAAAGGACGCGGTGCCAAAACCAACTGGAAAAACGCAACAGAAGATATATGGTTTGGTACGATAAGCGGAAATTATTATTTTGATGTGGAGTCCATCAAACAGAAACGTAACGTGATTGCTCCTTATCGTGAAAACGGTCAGCCGAAAGATTGGGAGGAAACGGAATATGGGAATTTTCGTTTGACGTATCCGGGTAATTTTTGGGACGATATTTCTGTCCCATATTGGTCGATGCCTGAAAATACCGATCACCCTACACAGAAACCGGAAAAACTTATTGCCAAATTAATTCTGGCAAGTTGTCCGATAAACGGAATTGTTGTTGATCCTTTTCTGGGGTCGGGTACAACTTCCGTAGTTGCCAAAAAACTTAATCGCCGCTATGTTGGAATTGAGAGGAATGAAGAATATTGTTTGTGGTCGGAGAAACGACTTGCAATAGCCGAAACAGATAAAACTATTCAAGGCTATTCCAACGGCGTTTTTTGGGAACGGAATACATTGAATCGGCAATTAAAAGAACAAAAGAAAAAATAGCAACAAAAAATAAGTACGATGGCATTTATTGAAGGTATTAAAATACGTAACTTTAGATCGTTGCGTGACGTAACGCTTGGTAAGTTGTTTGCCAATTAATATTACGAAAGAAAATTATGTTGAGTTTTTTTCGGAGTTTATGCCAAAAATCAAGAAGTAGGCGATCCCTTCCCTGAAGGGTTGTGCCGGTTGAGTAATAATTGATTCCAATCGGTATGTCCTTTATAAATATTTGTTACTGAATCGACACGCAATAGAAGGGGCAAACCTTTATGGTATCGAGTAAGACCCAACCGGCGCAACGTTTCAGCGAAATGTTGCCTACCTTGTGTTTACTTACTCCCAAATTTCAAAACAATCTGGAAACAAAATTGACTAACACCAATAATTTAGTCTGTTTTGATTGAATATTTTGGACATTTGTGTAAAATATACTTTGAATTGTAACAAAATAACGTTCCGTAGTTTCATGCAGGCGGGACGCCCGCGTTCTTCAAAAGACCCTTTTGTTACTGTTCAAAGTATAGTAATTTCTGTTTTTTACAGATAGAAGTTAAATTGTTAGGCGTGTATTTTTTTCACAAATTCCCAATTTTGAATCATTCCCGTGCAAATATCTCAAATAAAACCAGATGTCATCGTTTGGGGCGATGTTTTTCCTGAAAAGGTACGAGTTATCAGGTTAAATCAAATGGGAGATTCCATCAAATTGATGGCATCCGGTTGTGAGAGCCAACGAACCTACCAACTTATTCTGAATATTGACCAAATAAGACAACTGCAATGTACCCAAACCGATGATGAATATCAAGGTAATCGCTCTCTTTTCAAACTCGGTATCGAATCACTCCGTATTGGTCTTGCTTATGAATACGATCCTTATTTTGCTCTTTCGCTTGCCCGAATTGATCCGTTGCCGCATCAGTTGGAAGCTGTTTACGACTACTTTCTCAAAATGCCGCGAGTTCGATTTCTACTAGCCGACGATCCCGGTGCAGGCAAAACAGTTATGGCGGGACTATTACTCAAAGAACTTAAAGTTCGCGGTCTCGTCAAGCGAACTCTCATTATCACTCCAGCAAACCTTTCCTTTCAATGGCAACGGGAACTCAAAGAGAAATTTCGTGAACAATTTGAAATAATGAACAGTGAAATACTTCGTACTAATTATGGAATAAATCCGTGGCATGATAAAAATCAAGTAATCACCTCAATCTCATGGGTTTCACGTATTGAAGATGCTAAAAAAAGTTTACTTAATAGTCATTGGGATTTAATCATTGTTGACGAAGCCCACAAAATGAGTGCGCGAAGCAGTGATAAAAAAACGCTTGCTTATAAACTTGGAGAAAAACTTTCGGAAAAAACCGACCACTATCTCCTGATGACTGCAACTCCGCACAAAGGTAATCCTCAAGCGTTTTGCTTATTTCTTGAATTGCTTGACCACGATGTTTATGCTAATGTCAAAAGTCTTGACGAGGCGAAGCTAAAACAGTCTGCACCGTTTTATCTTAGACGTACCAAAGAAGCTCTTGTTACCTTTCCTGACCCGCTGACCAATAAACCCAAACACCTATTCACAAAACGTAATGTTAATACGGTTGAAT
>JAISBG010000429.1 GCA_031266315.1 Planctomycetaceae bacterium
GTCAACCGGCGCGACCCTTCAGCGAAGGGATCGCCCACCACTTTTCGCGTTTAAAACGCTTGGACACCTAATCCGGTAGAATCAGAAAAATTGTTATGAGGTTCGGTTTTTACGTTGAGCGCGGCGGAATCAGGACGCCGACTGTGAACCAGATTAACGACGGCAAACCATATTGCTTTCCGTTTTGGAGTCAATAATAAGTCAACCGGCGCGACCCTTCAGCGAAGGGATCGCCCACCACTTTTCGCGTTTAAAACGCTTTGACACCTAATACGGTAAAATCAGGGAAAATACACGATATAACGCTAACACGGTGTACCAGAGTCTTTTTACCCTGCTCCCCAATTGGAAAGTTTATCAAATTTTTTCCATGACGGTGCGCCTTTGATATTTAATTTTCGTTTGAAAATTATTTTCTCGGAGATAACATAAATTGTATCAAATTCCGGTGTACCGAAATCAAGTGAAATCGCTTCGGGATTGCCGTTGGTGTTCGGAAGCGGCAGAATCAAACGTGAACGACCATTGCGGTCAAGCACCGTTACGCCCATCCGTGTCGCAACATAAAGCCGTCCGTCTTGATCAAACCGGCAATTTCCGTTTCCTAAATCTTCCGCCTCGTCAGGAACATGGAACCAATAATATCGTTGACGATATTCCAGTTCGTTGTCGGGTTTGATTTGAAAACTTGTTCCCCAATGTGTTCGGCTTTCAACTGCCGCAAGCCATTTGCCGTCCGGCATCGGCGCAACACCGCTCGGCGAAACAAGATTTTCCGCAACAATTTTTTTACTGCCGTCCGCCTTGACAAGCCAAACCGTTCCGTGTTGCGCATCGGAAATGTAAATATCACCATTCGGAAGCGGAGATATTTGTGAAGCGTTAATACCGTCTGCAAATTTCGTCCATTGCGGTGCCGGCTCCTTGATATTGGCAACATAAATTATTCCCGCTGCCGTATCTGCAGCAAGCAGTGTGTCATCGGTGTTGAACGCAATCGTACCGCCTTGACCGGGTTGCGGAATCACCTCCGTCGGTTTTCCTTCTCCGTCGAAACGGTAAATCTTTTTCGTTGCAAGATCATGTGCCAAAACTTCGCCTTGATGATTGACCGCGAGATAAGCGGGGTCTTGAAGTTCTTTGGAGAAAACCGTCCAATCTTCTTGCAGTTTCAATATTTGTTTCGCAAAAACATTGAGACTTTTTTCCGGTGTTGCTTTAACCGGTTCCGGGTAATCGCGCCAGAGCCAACGCATTACATCGGGAAAAATTGCGGCGGCTTGTTTTCCGCTGTGATGACCGGTTCCCCATGCGTGATTGACGTCGTAACCGGAAAATTCCAACGCCCGATTAAGCGCAACATTACCAATCCACCAATCACCAACTTCAGGACCGCCGCCCCATTGATCCTGATGACCGTCTTGCAAAAACACACGAATCGGTTTCGGTTCGGTTTTTCGTACAAGAACCGGATAACGGTCGCCGCCGCGCATACAGACAAAAGTTCCAATAGCAGAAAAAACGCGACGGAATTGATCGGGACGTTCCCAAGCCAGCGTAAACGCTCCAATTCCTCCGGTACTTGCACCGCCGGTACATCGGTCATTCGGGTCTTTCGATAATTTAATTTCAAGACCGTCCGGTGTTTTTCGGCTTTCGACAAGCGGAAAAACTTCTTCCAACAGCAATTGGCAAAGGCTGTCGTTTAAACCGTCAAATTCGTAACTTCGGTTGAATCGCGGATTTTCCTGACCTTCTGCGGCAGGGACATTGCCGGGGCTGACGCCGATACCAATAATAACAGGGATTTCGCCCTTATGAATTAAGTTGTCGAAAACAATCGGAGCGTTGAAGCCGAGACCGTCCAGCGCAACATAAACGCAAGCCGGTTTTGCGGCTTGATACTGTGCAGGAATATAAACGGAGATATTCCGTTTCGTACCGGGGAAAACGTTGGAGTTGTTCAATGGAATATTGAACACTTTACCGACAGGAACTCCTTCCTGACGTTTCGAATCGGGACCGAGCTCGTAATCGTCCTTCAACGGTCCCGAAGGTAACGGCTCTTCCCAACTTTTCGGCATCTGAGCCGAAACCGTTACAACAAATGAAAGAAGAATTAAAATAACCGAAACCCAATGTCCATAAAATGTTTTCATAGTTTGTTAATTTGTTAGTTGGTTGGTTGGTTGGTTGTTAGTAAAGTAATTTTTTGTTTTGAAAATGACTACAACAGGTTTTTATTTCGAAAAACCCAATCCCGATTCGTTAAGAACGAATGTTCCAAGCGTTCCGTCTTTGATAACAAACATAGACGGATATTTTTTATCCCAGCCTGCATTGGCTTTGGGACAGTATTGCCGACCATTGCCTTCGATTGCCGTAACCGTTGAAATTCGTGCGGAAATTGTTGCGGAATGAAGAAACGATGCTCCGACACAGGTTAAATCTTGTACACAAAGGAACATCTTGTACTTTTGTGCCGCCGCCGCCATCAACAACGCTTCCGATTGACCTTTGCACGCTTTAAGCGCAACACCGGAATAACCCATCTTGCGGCTGTCATGTAACGATTCCAAATCAACAAGTGATTCATCAATCACCACCGGTTTGATCATCGCCGCCTGTTGCATTTTGTTTTCAGGAAACGCTTTCAAATCCCGATTGGTCGGTTGTTCCAAATATTGTAACCGCTGAATTGCTCGCGGAGATTTTTCCTTAATTTGTTGCAAAAAACCAAGAACATATTCGACATTCGGGCAACGTTCATTGAAATCGGCGGAATAGACCCAATCCGTACAACCGCGTTTCGCCTGCTCCTCTTCGGCAATCCGGTTAATCGTAACAACCCGATTAACATCCCAATCAAGTTGATCGCCGTTCAGTTTAATTTTAATGTGCGTTAAACCGTTAAACGGAATCCATTGAGCAAAAGTTTCCGGCAAACCATCGTTGAGCGGTTCTTTCACTTCGGCATCAGTCAACGGATCAAGTGCCCCAACCAAATGGTACAACGGCATTCGGTCTTTCGGTTGGCGAAGCGTGTATTGATCAAGATATTCGTCTTGAAATTCGTTACCAAGATAATAACCAAGATCACGGTTACAAAATTCCTTTGAAAGAAGATTGTAAACATTCTCACCGTGAACCCGTCCGTAAGCGTCGAAAACCGCCGCTTCAAATGGACTGGCGGCAACAAGTTGCGCGAGTTTCGGAATCGGTTCCGCGTTAACACTTTTAATCACCGTTTCCGCAAGCGGAGAATATTGTTTTGAAAAATCATAAGTCAATTCAAGCGGATGTCCCCATTCATGATATCCGGCGACGGACTGTACAATTTTTTTACCAAACCGGATCATTGTTTCCAATGAATCCGGCGGTTCCGTTTTTCCGGCGGGCCACGCCCAAATGTTACCCATTGTCATCGAGCCAAACCCTTCCGCAATTTTATCGTTACGTGTTTTGACTTTAACGGCAACATCGAAAACAACCACATCACGAACAACCCGACCTCCGAATTTCATCGGACTTCGATATTGAAATGACTGCGTTGAACAAGTTACGTCAATAATTTGAATGTCTGTCTGTTTCATAAATATCTCCTTAGGATTGGTGAATAAATGTAATAGTTCACGAATAATCAAAATAAAGGTAATGTTATACCCAAACCGTTGTAAAATTCACAAAGCTGGATATGGTAAGCACTGCATCGCGGAACACTTGTTCAAAGGCAAAACCTATCACTCATATCGTTACGGTATGTTGACATCATTTTCACTCGCGCCAAGTTGCGACACAATTTTCGCAACAGAAATTTTGGCGACAACAATTCCGGCGGATTTAGCAACGGATTCCAAAAACTGTCTTCGATTTGATTTTTGCATTTGAAATTTTCCTTTCCGAATCCCGAAAGGATTCGTTAATTGTCAATTGTTATCGTTTCCATTTGGCAACTGATTTCCTTGCCCGCAAAAGCAACCGATAGAAGGATAATTTTCTTCGTTTCAGTTAAATAGGCTTCGTAATATTTGCGTTCGTGAATTTGTTTTGTTGCTTCGTCAAGAAGTTTATCAAGAGGTTTATCTGCACTATACTTGACTTCCGCAACAACAATCATCTCCGACAATTTCCAAACCGCGTCAATACGACCAATATTGGTTGAGACTTCGCCTTGAACCTTGAACCCCAAAAAATATAACCACACAAGCAACAACGAATGATAATACTTCTCCTCACCAATATGCAATTGATACGGAACTCTCGCAATCATCGTCCGCAAGCTGCGTTCAAGTCCTTCGGCATCACATGATTGTATCTGACGGCGCATATTGTCATGCAAACGAATCATGTCACC
>JAISBG010000508.1 GCA_031266315.1 Planctomycetaceae bacterium
AGCGAATTGATTCGATTGAGGATCGGAAAACACTCAATGCTATTTTAACCTTTACCGATAAATGTTACGTTTCCAAACCGTTAACGGCAGCGCAATTACGGGATATTGAAATTAGCGAACAACAAATTGCGGAAGGATTGGGAATATCCCATGAAGATTTTATGAGAGAATTAGACAAGGAATATTTCGACGATGAAAATTGATTGGACGCAACAAGCAAAATTGTATAGGAGATAATATCATGGCAACAGCAGAAATTAAAAAATCGTTGTACAATAAAAACGAAAATATCTATGTTCTGACACCGGAAGAAGAACAAATGATCGCCGAAGCCGAAGCAGAATTTGATGCCGGTTTGGGAATTCCATTGGAAACATTTCAGAAACGCACCGACGAATGGCTGGAACAACTTACGAAAAACTTAACGTAACACTATCGCCCATAGCCGAAATGAGAATTACTGATACTGAAAAACAGATTATAATAGAAGCCGTCAAAAAAACCGATGAGGAAGCGGCGTTGTGGCTTTTTGGTTCCAGAGCCGATGATACGAAAAAAGGCGGTGATATTGATATTGCAGTCCTTTCACCTAAAATTGACTTGATGAAAAAAATTCAGATACGCCGTGATATTCTCGACAAAATAGGAGAACAAAAAATTGACATCGTCGTTTCATCAGACGGCTCGGAACCGTTTTTCCGTTTAGCCCAAGAAACAGGAATACGAATCGCATGAGTAATTCTCTTAAAGTGTTACAAATGAAGCTTGACGGTTTTTCCGCAAGTCTTGTGTGGTTACGGCGTTCTTATAAATATTGTACCGAAATTGGAATTAAAACGGATTATACGGAAGTTGAGTTTGATCATTTTGAAATGTTGACTTCGAGGTTTGCACGGACAACTGATATATTAGTTAATAAAGTTTTACGAAGTATTGATACGGTTGAATTGCTTGCCGGAGGAACATTGATTGATGTTGTTAATCGTGCGGAACAACGGGGAATTATTGATTCCGTTTCGGAAATACGGACGATTAAAGATTTACGCAACGAAATTGCTCATGGATATGAAGCCGATAACCTGCAAAGACTTTTTGAGGCAGTCCTTCAATCAGTTCCCAGACTTTTGGCTATTTCAGAGCGGACTATAAATTATTGTAAAAAATACAACACCGAAGATAGTAAAACGAAAAATGAGAATGAAAACCGGTAAAACAAAATTGTACAAATTACAAGACATTGATAATAAAAAAAACAATAACATATAATCGGCAAGATGCCCAAAAAGCGTTTGAACGTGGTTTTATCGTTATTGAGCGAATTATTATGAAGTGTTACATATCTGTCCATGAACAATCTGTAACTATTGTGTCGAAAGAATGGACATAATTCAATAGATTGGAGAACAATAATGAAACCTAAACGAAGGCATTTATCGCCGGAAGAATTTAACCGTGCGAATGATAAATTTATGATGTCCGTAGTTAATCAAATGTCTGACGAATTATCGGTACAACGCCGCAAACAGACGGAACAGAAAAAGCAAACACAAAATAAAGACGTAAAGAAAACTTTCGAGGTGCGTTAGTGGTTTCGTTGTGTTATAAAAATTAGAGAGATATTATGAAACCGGATACACACACATTTTCAGAAGAGTTTTTTCTCAAAGCTCATGATAACATGGTTCGTTCTGTTATGGAGCAGACATCGCGTGAGTTGTTTGAACAACATCGTAAACGGATGGAGAAAAAGAAACAAAAACAAAATAATAGGCAAACACAAAATAAAGACGTAAAGGAAACTTTCGTCGAGCGTTAGTAGTTTTATCGTGTTACGAAAACACGGACAAAAATTTCATTGTACTCAAGCAGTACAATTCACTTTAACCCCAAATACAACACATGGTTACAGCGGAAAAAAATATTGGTCGCATCACTCAGGTGATAGGCTCTACATTCGATGCGGAATTTGCGGAAGACCGTCTTCCGGCAATTTACAATGCCGTCCGCATCGACAGCGAACA
The DNA here is from genome assembly GCA_031266315.1 of Planctomycetaceae bacterium. Classification (GTDB taxonomy): domain Bacteria; phylum Planctomycetota; class Planctomycetia; order Pirellulales; family Thermoguttaceae; genus WRKP01. The sequence continues at coordinate 2,022 of JAISBG010000508.1, forward strand.
AAAAGGTCTCGTCATTCATTTGGTTGGTGAGATTCAGCAACATCTTGGCGGCGGAAAAGTCCGATGTGTTGCGCTTGGAACGACCGACGGGTTGGTACGCGGAATGGATTGTCTTGATACCGGAGTACCTGTTACAGTACCGGTTGGAAAAGAAACACTTGGTCGCGTGTTCAACTTACTTGGTGAACCGGTTGACAAAAAAGGACCGATTAACGCAACAGAATATCGTCCGATTCACCGTGATGCTCCGACGATTACTGATCTTGCAACGAAAACGGAAGTTTTTCCGACCGGTATCAAGGTCATTGATCTTTTAACGCCGTTTGTTCGTGGCGGTAAAGCCGGTTTGTTCGGAGGAGCGGGGCTTGGTAAAACGGTTATTTTGCAGGAACTCATTGCCCGAATCGCTTCGGCTCACGGCGGAAATTCTGTTTTTGCCGGAGTTGGTGAACGAACTCGTGAAGGAAACGATCTTTGGCTTGAAATGTCCGAAGCGAAAATCGGTAACACGGGTCGAAGTGTTATTGAGCAAACGACAATGGTATTCGGTCAGATGAACGAACCGCCGGGGGCGAGACTTCGTGTTGCGCTTTCGGCGTTGACGATGGCGGAATATTTTCGTGACGTTACGGGAACTGATGTTTTGTTGTTCGTTGATAATATTTTCCGATTCTCGCAAGCCGGTTCAGAGGTATCCGCATTGCTTGGACGTATGCCGTCGGCGGTTGGTTATCAACCGACTTTGGCTTCGGAAATGGGAGCGTTACAAGAAAGGATTGCCTCGACGAGTCGCGGAGCGATTACATCGGTTCAAGCGGTTTACGTTCCGGCGGACGACCCAACCGATCCGGCTCCGGCAACAGCGTTCGGTCAGTTGGATGCGTTTATCTATTTGGAACGGGCAATTTCCGAAAAGGGAATTTATCCGGCAGTTGACCCGTTGGCTTCATCAAGTCGTGTTCTTGATCCGCAATACGTTGGGCAACGGCATTACGACTGCGCCCGAACTGTACAACAAACGCTTCAGCGTTATCGTGAATTGCAGGATATTATTGCGATTCTCGGTGTGGACGAATTGGCGGAAGAAGACAAGTTGGTTGTTCACCGCGCCCGGCGAATGGAACGATTTTTGTCACAACCGTTTCTTGTTGCGGAAGTTTTCACCGGTAAGCCGGGCGAAATTACACCGCTTGAAGACACGATTCGTTCCTTTGAAGAAATCGCCTCTGGAAAATGGGATCATCTTTCGGAGCAAGCGTTTATGTATGTTGGAGCGATTGAGCAAGCCGCCGAACAGGAAGAAAAACTTCAGGCTGCCGCCAAGAAAAAATAGTTACATTAAATATAGGCAATACGGGGCTGCGTATTAACCGCAGCCGCCGATTATTTTAACCAATTGCCAATTATTTTAGCTAATTGTTCTATCTAATTGTTTTATTTTTAAGGAGAATTTTCATGTCAGACTTGTTAAACACGTTTGGATATATGGATGTTCTTGAATTAGCGCAACGGCTTTCTCCTGAAGATCAATATTTATTGGTACAGGAATTGAGCAGAAATAGAACGGAAATAAAAAACGAAAGACCTGAAGTAGCGGTATTTGTTTGTTGTGATGATACGATTTTATCTCCGGAAGAAAAAACTGAAACAATCAGACGGCGTGAAGAATTAGAAACGCAATTGACGCCTGAAAAAATTGAAGCTCAAAATAAAGCATGGGAAAATTTTCAAAACCTTTCACGAAGAATTACTGAAAATGAAATTCAGGCAATGGAAGAAGCTAGAAAGGAGATTAACCAATGTCGTCTGGCATTCTTATAGATTCGTGTATCATTATTAATCATTGGCGAACACCGAATCATGACTGTTCAATACTATCGCAGATTAGACGAAAATATAATTATATTTATATTTCAGTAATTACGGAATACGGAATACGAACTACTGAACGGAATGACCAAATTATTCGAAGAATATTGGAATAACTGTTTGACGTGGTTGATTGTCCTTCCTGTTGATCGAACCGTTGTACAATATGCCAGTCAAATCAGATATAAATTAAAAATGAAACAAAAAACAACTAATCTCGCCGATATTCTTATCGCGGCAACAGCAATAGCCAACAATATACCGTTAATAACAATAAATCAAAAACACTTTGAAAATATTGATGGTTTGAAATTTGTTCCGTCAAAATAGTCCTGTTTGCGATTATTACTATTATGGTACAAAAATAAATTACCATGAAAAAAAATGCCGGAAAATGAACAACTAACTATAAAGCATTTGGTTTTAGGGTTGATTGGGATAGGTTTGGTTTGGCTTTTTTTATATCTTGGGATGAGTTATAAAGAGTCGGGTGAACATATTCCGGTACCGAATCGTTTTCCTCATCATTTTCCTCAAGATGCCACTGGTTATTGTTACTATCGAGACGCAAGAGGAATGTTATGTGAATTTAATTTGCCCCAAGATTCTTTTTTGAAATATTGTGAAAAGGAAAAGTGGGAAATAACTGAAATTGAAAAGATAAAAGAAATAAAATCTACGCAAGAGAAATCGCTTATCATCAATAGATATATTAAACGATTAAAACCGGAACATCATAAATGCACTGGCAGTGAATGTAAAATAGAACCAACCGGACGGACAGAAAATTCTTGTGTCCGCTTTGTATCAAAAGGTTATCGTTGTAAAAAATATAGGCGAAAATACGCAGGATTTATTGCCATTTACGACAATGAAAATGAACGCTGTTATGTTGAACATAAATTACGTTAATTATTTGTAACTATTCACAAGCGATGTTTCAGCCTCTCAGGATTGACGGATATGGAAACAATAA
>JAISBG010000514.1 GCA_031266315.1 Planctomycetaceae bacterium
GGGAGGTTGAATGTTACCGATGGGCGGCAGAAGTGGCTTCGCAGTTCAAGGAAGACCTTGATTATGAATACGATCACGAGAAACGAAAAGTCGAATTGACCAGAGCAGGGCGGATGAAAGCCCGACTCATTGATAAACCGGAAACTCTTGACGATACCGGACTTTATCATATTTACGAATTTGTGCAACGAGCAATTTTTGTGAAACGGGAATACCAACGTGATGAGCAATATGTTGTTCGGAAGGGAGAAATTGTTATTGTTGATGAATTTACCGGACGACTTGGCGAAGGCAGGAAATGGCGTGACGGAATTCATCAGGCGGTTGAGGCGAAGGAAGGAGTTGAAGTAACAGTGGCAACCGGTCAGGCGGCGAGAGTAACGGTGCAGGATTATTTTTTACGTTTCGAAAATATTGCCGGAATGACCGGAACGGCGGCGGCATCAAAGGGAGAACTGCGAAAAATATATCGTTGCAAAGTCATTCCGGTTCCGACCAATCAACCGCCCAAACGGATTAAGTTGCCGACCCAAATTTTTGCTACGGAAAACGCCAAATGGAATGCGATTATTCAAGAGGTGATTGATGTACATAAAACCAGACGACCGATTTTGATTGGAACGCGGACAATTGACAAATCAATTATTCTGGCGGGGCTTCTCAAAAAGGCGGGAATTGAACACAATGTTTTGAACGCGTATCATGTTGCGGAGGAGGCAGAAATTGTTGCGCGGGCTGGCGAATGGGGTAAGGTAACAGTTTCGACCAATATGGCTGGACGCGGAACCGACATCAAAATACCGGCAACAGTTAAAAATCTTGGCGGTTTACATGTTATTTGTACGGAAATGCACGAATCGGCGCGGATTGACCGTCAATTGATTGGACGTTGCGGACGGCAAGGCGATCCGGGAACGTATCGGCAATACCTGTCGATGGAAGATGAATTGCTGGAAAAAGCGTTCGGACCCAAAAAAGCAAAAAAGTACAAAAAACTAGGTCAGCGCAATCCCAACCGCAACTTCAACGGACGAATCGGATTATTTCGCCGTGCGCAACGAAAAGTCGAAACAAAAAGTTTTCGCAACCGCAAAACGATGTTGTATTACGAAAAGGAACGAAAAAAAATCCAACGTTCTATGGGACAAGACCCTTACCTTGATACGCCCAATTAGCAAACGAAACGTAAAATCAGCAATTCAGAGGTTGGCAACTTAGAGGTAGGTAATTCAGAGGTAGGCAACCTTTCGCTGAAAGGTTGTGTCGGCATAGCCAACTTTGCCCCTGTTTCTGGTTGGCAATTTGACTCCAAAACGGAAGGCAACACAAATTGCCGTTGTTAATCTGATTCACTGTCGGCTAATGCCGACGCGATGTTTCAGCGAAACATCGCCCACCTTGTTCACCTTGCCCACCTTATTTAACGTTTAACGAAAATTATTCTGAATAGTTACCGAAAAATCATATTACGTTATATTATTATCAATAGTTCCAATTCATACCGAGTAGCAAGGTGTGCGACGAGTAATTCGACGCGGCTTCCGCAGTGTAACGGAAATAAATGTCCAGACTTGAGCCCATTGACGACGTGAAGCCGCCGCCGAAAAAGAATCGGGTTTCGGCAATTTCATAATCCGGAATTGAGAACACGGTTGGCGCGTCCGTGAACGAAGCCACGTTTAAAAGTGTGCGGTCTCCCAATTCTTGAATCATTCCGCCATACAATCGCGGTGATGTAACAGAATAAATTCCGGTTGTTTGCCAAGAATACCGAACACCAAGCAGGAATGTTGTTTTTGAATCGGTTTTCGGATCGAGTTCAAGAGCGACATGGCGTAGTCCGAGATACGGTTCTACTTTTCCGAGTCCTTGCGTCCACCATGTTCCGGCTTCACTGTTGAAATTCCACTGAATCGCTGTTCGGGGCGGAAATGATTGTTCATTGTAACCGAGTCCGCCTTCAACATCAAGGAAAAAATTTCGTAACGCGACGCGGAAATAAGTTGACGTATGAACCGACGAAAGGTCGGATTCCCATGAAAAGGATTTGTTTGATCCTTGCGATGAATTTTGGTTTGCGCCCAATGAAATTCCAAACAGTAATTGCCGTCCGATTTGCCGGTCAAGACCAACGGAAATTCCATACGAATAATATTCCAGATCGGCGAATCCGTTGGAATGACCAAGATGACTCCAATTTCCAAAACCACGAACCCATGTTCGAAATCGACACGGTGATTGGGGAAAAAGGGACAAATCAGACAGATCAAAAATGAACGGTTCAAACCGGAAAAGCGATGAAATTCTTCCTTGACCCGGAAAAAATAATCTCGAAAGAGAATTCTGACCGCGTTCTTCCTGTCTTTTGTTTTCGGTTGAAAAAACAGATGGAACCGGAAAAATACAGACACAAAAAACAAACAGCACAAAACGCCGGACAATGTAACAATTTATTATCGTTCGGCGTTTATGTGCGGTTCGCATCATCATAAAGGAACTTGCAACCGGAGATTCCGGCAACATTGATCCTGAACGGAGTTTTTATACTGAAATGTTACGGAGCTTTTACTAAGTTACTAAGTTTTATCTCGTAGCGTTTCCGGGATTTTCGGTAGCAAGAGCCGGATTGGGAATTGCTGTTGGGGTAGCCGGAGTTGCCGGAGTAATCGCGGAAGTTTCAGCCGGGTCTGGTGTGACTGCAGCCGGAGTTGTTGTTCCGCCTTCTTGCGGATTTTCCGCGTTGGGTTGTGGACGAGGCTGGTAGAATCCAACATGCGCCATTCCGCCATTTTGGTTACTTCTTACAAATAGTTGTGGTGTATCGTCTTTCAAGAATCCTGTACGAATCAAGAAACCTTCGTTAACGGGTTGCCCGACCACATTCGCTCCGTGCGGACTGCGGACAATCAACTCTCCGCCAAACTCTTCGGAAGAACCGATTTCAGTAAAGAACTTCCATTTTTCCATCGGCGTTCCTACCAGATCGTCAGGACTGGTAAAAATCCGGTTACCAACAAAAACATGACCTTGATATTGTGTTCCGATGAACTTTTTACCAAGAATCACATTGTTGGCAAGAACAGAACCTTCTTTAATGACCACGTCATCTTTACCTTCGGCATTGAGAAGTGTTGCCTGCTTGGTAATTTTCAACGAACCGACTTCAAGCGTGTCAAACTTCGTTTTACCAGACATGAAAAACACAACACACGCACCAACAATTCCGCCAATTAACGCGGAAAACAGTGAACTTACAATCTTGTCACTCATTCATAAACCTCCATGTTTAAGGAAAAGGGGAAATTTATAACCGGTAAATCCTATTAACCGGTTTGTTGTCAACCGTTTCGTGTAAAAAACCGAAGTTTTTCAGTTTTCACGTGCAACAGGGCGGAATTGTAGCAAAGAATCAAAAACGAATCCAGACCAATTTTTTCAATTTATCAAAATTCTTTTCATTCCGTCATTTTGTGGTATGATAAGCGTTCTTTGGGAATTTTTAATAACTCATGTTACGCCCCGTAGGTCAAAAAGTCGGCAAAACATACGAAACATCGAAAGAGGTGGGCGACCTTTCGCTATTTGTTAAAAGGTCGCGTCGGCGTACTCGCCGACAGGGAATCAGATTAACGACGGCAAAATGA
>JAISBG010000600.1 GCA_031266315.1 Planctomycetaceae bacterium
TACAACTCCTTCGTTCTTCACCGTTCGGCTTTACATTGGTCGAACTTCTCGTGGTCATTGCGATTATTGGTGTGTTAATCGCATTACTGTTACCAGCCGTTCAAGCAGCTCGTGAGGCAGCAAGACGAATGCAATGTAGTAACAACGTAAAACAGTGGGCGTTGGCTTTGCATAACCACCACGATACGCACGGCTATTTGCCTGCAGGTACAGACCGCTTCACCGCCGGAGGGAAAGTAAGCGGTTGGGGCGGTACCGTCAGAGACCGTTGGTCAACCACATGGTTTCTGTTTCCGTTCATTGAGCAGCAAGCCCGCTATGAACAAGGTTGCGCCGCTCTCATTGCCGCAGGAGATACCGGAACATTGCCCGACGGTACGATCATCAAAGCTTTGCATCCATTCGATGCCCACACATTTATTTCCGGGACGATTACTTCGCTTGTTTGTCCATCAGGCGACAACACGAAAGCTCCCGCAGGCAATCAAACCCGTAACAGTTATCGGGCATGCTGGGGCGATTTTGTTATTCAAAATACCGGCGGTAATGATGTTACCGCATCGGGAATCACCTCAAAATTTCGGCTTGTACGCGGCGTTTTTTGGTATGGATTACGGCGCAGCATTGCTGATATTTCCGACGGAACAAGCAATACAATTGCTGTTAGCGAAGGTAATGTTGGGGCAACAGCAAGTTTTGATTTGGCGTTAAAAGCTAATACGATTTTTGTTCCTGATTTGAATGCCAACGCTGCAGCTGATCCGAATTGCACCTTCGTCAAAGTTGCTGAACACGGGAACCGAAATACTTATCGTAGCGATATTTTAACAGCACAAGGAACTATTGCTAAAGGATTCCGCATTGCCGATGGAACATTTACGCATAACGGTTTTAATACTGTAATACCGCCGAATGGTCCGTCGTGTCAGCCGAGTTTGGGCAGCGAGGTTCAATGGGGATACATCACTGCAACAAGCAACCACCCCGGTGGAGTGAATGCCGGTTGCATGGACGGCAGCGCACGTTTTATTAGTGATACAATTGATTGCGGCAATTTGAAAGTCGCTCAAACAACGGCGATGTTGTCACAGCCAAGTATTTACGGTGTTTGGGGAGCATTGGGAACTTGTGCCGGCGGCGAAAGTGTAACATTGCCGTAATTGCAGTTTTTGTTCTAAAAACAGCAAACATGTTGGGACGAATTGAATTTGCCCCAATGAATATTTTTATTTCAAAATTGTAATCGTTCACGAGAAGTCAAAATAAAGATAATATTATTTGCTTGTGATTCCTAAGTCCGTAGGACTTTAACATGGATAACCCCGTGCAAGTGAAACGCAGCACGGGGTTTAGGCAATCTTTTCAACCGGAACTGCGTAGCAGTTCAATATGCGTATCGAGTCAAAATTCCAATCCGTACTGTGTTCAAACGTTTTCTGTTGAACTGCTACGCAGTTCGGTTGGAGACGGCGGCGTAACCCCGAGCTGCACTTCGTTTGCACGGGGTTATCCATATTAAAGTCCTACGGACTTGAGAATCGCGAGTAAACACTTTACCTTCATTTTGATTCCTTGTGAACAGTTACTCAAAATTTAACAACAATAAATTTTTATGAAACGTATTTTTTTGTCTTTTGTGATGTCCGTTTCTTTTGCGTTAATCGGTTGCGGTGAAAAGTTACCGCACGATATGCCCCAATTATATCCGCTTACTTTTACGGTAATTCAAGACGGTAAACCGTTGGACAAAGCGGTAGTGGAACTGATCCGCAAGGACACTCAATCCAAGTGGAACGGGACAGGTCTTTGCGATACTTCTGGCAAAGCCGAAATTTACACACAAGGTAAATACAGAGGCGTTCCTGCTGGAATTTACAGTATTATTGTTACCAAACATTTCACGGAACCAAGCAAGTATGAAGGGCAACCAATTCCCGACCCGACGGTGGATTTGACTGCCTATGAGGATTGGATGCGTGCGCTCGATTCGGAAGACTTAACATCTTACAACCTTGTGGAATTAAAATATGGTTCCGTCGATACGACTCCGTTTTCTATCGAAGTGGGCAAAGGAGAAAAACCTCAACCGCTTGATGTTGATAAAGCCGTGCGATTGAAAATTCCGAAGGGATCAAAATGATGGAAAACACTTTATTGTTTTGAATTTGTATTGTTATTGATCGTTACGAATAAAAGTTATTTTGTAGAGACGAATTGAGTACGCCTTACAAATATAGACAATTATACTCCGCGAGTCATAAAATTGGTATTTTTGACGATTTCCCAGATTGTTACTATTATGGAAAAGCAATCTAATAGCAACCTCATTATCTCATTGATCATTTTTAATGAGGTTAGGATATTTTTTGTTGCTTTTGCTACTGAGGTTGTTTTGTTAGGAAAATTAGGTTATAAATGAGGTTGTGAAAATTTTATTTCAATCTTTCAAATAATACCGAACATAATCCTAGCACCGTCATACAATTTATAGAATAATCGTTGCGGTTAAGATTTCAAGAATGCAACATAAAGGATCAACACGATTGTTAGAGCGTAGAGTATCCAACGAACTTGTTTGCCTTTGCCGGAGAAAATTTTAATGATCGGGTAAACAAGAAAACCAAGAATCAGACCATCGGCAATATTGTACGAAAGCGGAATTCCAATCATCAAAAGAAATGCGGGAATCGATTCGCTAAAATCATTCCAATCAATTTTCGTTGCACTCTGTAACATTAACGCCCCGACAATCACCAACGCAGAAGAAGTAATCGGACGATAATTGGCAATCATTAGAATACACGGTGAACAAAACATTGCCAAGAGAAAACAGACTCCTGTTACAAGAGCGGTCAAACCTGTACGTCCGCCGGTTTCCACTCCCGTAACACTTTCAACATACGCCGTTACCGTACTATGACCGCCAACGGCACCGATTACAGTGGCGGTGGCGTCCACCGCAAAAACTTTTTCAATATCAGGAAATTGGTTGTCTTTAATCAGACCGGCTCGCGTGCCGATACCAATAACCGTTCCTAATGTATCAAAAAGTTCCATGAAAACCAAGATCAGGAGAAAAGGCAATAATTCGTGCAGATAATAGAATACGCCCAAGATGTTCATTTGCGCAACAACCGGACTTGGATCCGCAGGCAAACCCAACGGATAAACCGGAACAATTTTACCAAAACACAATGCCGTTATTGCGGAGGCGATAATTCCGTACAAAATGGAACCGCGAATATTAAGAGTGTGGAGCGACGCCGTAACAATAAGACCAACCAAAAAAACAAACGGCGCAGGTTCCGCCAAAGAACCAAGAACATAAAGATTATTTTTGCAAACGATTACTTCGGCGTGTTGTAAACCGATCAGAGCAATAAACAAACCAATTCCTGCAGACATACCGCCCCGCAAACCCGGACTAATCGCTTCAACAAGATATTTCCGAAGATTCATAAACGAAAGCAGCGCAAAAAGAACGCCGGAAATCAGCACAACTCCCAACGCAAGAGACCACGCTTCCGTGTTACCGTTTTGTCCGACAAGAGCAACACACGCCGGAAATACCGTCAAAACGACAAAAATGTTTTCTCCCATACCGGGCGCCAAACCAAGCGGATAATTCGCCCAAAGTCCCATCAGCACACACCCGATAGCCGCAACAAGACATGTTGTTGTTACCAGAGCGGCGGCATCCGCGCCGGTTGTTACGTTAAACATGGCGCCGGACATAATTTGCGGTTGAACGCATACAATGTATGCCATCGACATAAATGTTACTAATCCGGCAAGACATTCGCGGAACAAGGTACTGCCGCGCTCGGTAATTTTGAAAAATCGATCCATTGTTACTGTTAATTGTGTCTCTTTGGGCAAGCAGGTTATTGCTGTTGCGGAATTGGTTCTTTATGGAAATTCCACGAATCATACCGAATCATGGCATTATACTGTGTTAGGGTTGTATTTGGTATTTTTCAAGTTTCTAAATAATTATTTTCCAGATTGATCCGAAAAATCGAATAGCCCGATAGGGCTTTATTTTCGTAACCACAGGTCTTTGACCTGCGGTTACGAACCAACGAAACCACTGCCTGAAAGGCAGGATTTTAGTGGAGAGTTGATAGTTAATATAGTTAATAGTGGATAGTTCACAAGCGGATTTATTGTGTGTTGGTAAATATAAATTATCTGCTTGTGTCTCCCACTCTCCGCTATCAACTATTCACTATTAACTAAAATTCTGCCTTTCAGGCAGTAGGCTGTTTGGCGTTACACCGCAGGTCAAAGACCTGCGGTTATGAAAATTTAGCCCTATCGGGCTATTCCGTTTTTTGTACTTGTTAAGTAAATAGTTATACATATTTTTAACAAAAATTACACTGAATAGTTATGAAAAGACTAATTTTATGACTAACACAGTATAATTTTTTCTGATTCTACCGTATTAGGTGTTTCCCGCAAGAGTTGGCAATCATAGGTGGGCAACCTTTCGCTGAAAGGTTGCGTCGGCGATAGCCGACTTGTACCCTGTTAACGGCTAGCAATCAGATTCCCAAATGGTCGGCAACACAATTGGCTA
>JAISBG010000166.1 GCA_031266315.1 Planctomycetaceae bacterium
GCGGATTATCCTTTCCACCTTCAGTAGTGGGCAGGTCTTTGGCAGTCCATGAACTCATATAAACATTTTCCGACATGACACGGTCGTAGAGAGTTGTTTGCTCTATGCCGGGAAGCAAAGGCGTGAACCCGCTCCAACGTCCAGATGAAACACCGGCATTTAGTGTACCTATGGAATCACCAAGCCCAGCCGGAAGAGTTTTGTGACTGTCTGCATAGACATGAACAGCAAGAGTCCACTGTTTCAATTTGTTAGCACACTGCATCCGCCTTGCCGCTTCGCGTGCGGACTGAACTGCCGGAAGCAATAAACCAATCAGAACACCGATGATCGCGATGACCACCAGAAGTTCAACCAGAGTAAAAGCTTTCCTCTTAATTTTACCTAATGACCCCCCCCCCCCCTATTTTAACACGAAGTTTTCCTTGAAAATAGATGAAGACTTCTGATAAAAGTGATTTTACCAAAGTTAAACCGACCGAAAATTGACGCTTTGACATTTTAATTTCTCCTTGTAAGGAAATTGAGAAAATTGGAAAAGATTGACAAACCTTTCCGAATCCCAACAAATTGTCCCAATGACTTTTTGTTATGTTCGCGTGTAATTTTAACGGGATATATTAAGTACATATTAAGATTGTGTTAAGATTGCGCTAAGTTTTAAAATTTTTTTCGGTATTTACTCTCTAATTGTTAAAATAGATAAAATTTCCTGATTCTACCGGATTAGGTGTCTAATCATTGAAAAGTTCGTTTTAAACGCGAAACACACGAAAAGAGGCGGGCTATTTATCAAAAAGCCCGCTGGGCAGTTGTATCGGTTGAGTCTTACTCGACTCCAAAACGGAAGGCAACTCCAATTGCCATCGTTTATCTAATTCACAGTCGGCTATCGCCGACGCAACCTTTTAACAAATAGCAAAAGTTTACCCACCTGATGATTGCCGATGAAATTTTACCTATTATTTTACGATTTCGGCGGGAAACACCTAATCCGGTAGAATCATAAATTCTTTATACCAAATATCATAACATAAAAGAGTCCAGAGGAACCAGTTGGGATATTGATTGAGGATGTTTTGTTTTATTTTGTTTGGGAGCCAGTCGTAATTGTTGATATTTTCGACGGCGGGACGTAGGATTCCGCCCGGCGCGAGCCATTCAAAAATTGGTTGACCGAATCCGCGTTTGGGACGCCGGATAAAGTCTTCAGGAACATAACGCCCTAACACTTTTTTGAGTATTTGCTTTGGGTCGCCCAAAACAAACCGGCAATCCGTGCGAATATTGGAAGCAACCCGAATCATTCGGGAATCCTGAAACGGATTGTACATTTCCACCCCGTGCCAATGGAACATCGAACACCAATAGGTTGCGGTGGCAATTCCTTCGCCGAAAAAACCAATCAACTGTGCGCGAAGTAAACTATACGGATCATCGTCCGAACTCAAAGGAATTGCCATCTGATCCAGAATATTCCGCCGATACCGCATTGCTTCTAACATTCCGTCACGCCCAAACAACTCCTCAACCCGATCAAAATCAGTAAATGTTGCGGCGTTATTTTGCGGATGTTGCGGATAATTAAGATCAGTAACATGATTCGCTAACCGAAAAATCGGAGCATAATAATTTTGCGGTTTAATCCAATCAATCAGTTTTGCCGCGAGAGATCGAAGAATGAGTATAGGAATTTTACGCCGCCAAATCAACGCCGAAAGAATATCGTCCGGGCAACTGTTCCCGAACATTCCATCGGCACCTTCACCACAAATTCCGGCTTCAATCCCTGCTTTTTTCATTCCTTCGGCAAGTGTTGCAAAATAAAACGACTGAACATGATTCGGCATTTCACCGGTTTGCGAGATAATGTTACTCATCATTTCCGCACACAAAGGTTGTTGTTCGATATTCAGATGTTCTGTTCCGAGTTGACGCACAGCACTGATGGTGTAGTCGAAATCCGGTTTGGTGTACGGATGATTGAGTACCACAGCCGCACTTCGCGGAAGCCGGTGAGACTCAGAACGCCGCCAAATCGTGTTCCAATGCGCTTGGAGAACCATACTGTCCACACCGCCGGAAAGAAGAACCGCCGACTCGGGTTTTCGTGAATACCAATCGGTGAGCGTTTCGTCGAGAACACCGTCCGTCCGATCAACCGATTCCTCGTCACCGGTTTTATGAGGTTCTTCAAACACGGACATGGTCAACAGTTGCTGACGTTGGAGAGTTCCCGTTTTCCACGAAACCAATTCGCCGGGAAGCAACTTAAAAATTCCGTCGAACAAAGTGTTGTGTCCCGGAACAATTCGGTACAAAAAAAGAACCGGCAACATCAATTCATTCGGACGAAGCGTAAGACCGCTGCGCCGAGCAAGTGTTGCCAAATTGTTCCCGAAACAAAAACCGTTTGCGGTCGGGGCGTAATACGTGTCGTAACTCCCGACAAGATGCCGATACAAAAACACCGTCTGTTGAACCCCATCAACCAAAACAAGAACAAAATT
>JAISBG010000690.1 GCA_031266315.1 Planctomycetaceae bacterium
TTTATTATAAAAAGTTGCCGGATAGAGTCAATTCTTTGGGAATACGTTTCAAGAGGATATTTGTTTCTTCTGCCAATTCATCTAATGCCTTTAGATCGAAACCGCCATAACGTGTTGCGTCTAATGTTTCAAGAACTCCCCGCACTTCACTGACCGTTTGTTCCGTAGCCCCAAATTCCAATAATTTGATGCAAGCGTCTTTCGTAGTCATACCTTGCTCCACTCCATCGGTTAAATCCGCAACATAACCAAAGAAAACGTTTTGGAGGTCATTTCCAAACAATGCGGCTGGGTTGCCCGACTTTTGTCGTGTTGCTAATACTTCAGCAAGACGTTGTTTTGCCCGTTTGCCGGCTCCGCGACGGCGGCGGAGTTTCGGATTGGAATGACCGGCTCGCCAAACAAAAATACCAAACGCAAATAGACTGTAAACCAAAACCAACGAAAATATAAAATACATCCAAGAAACAAAATCAACCGGTTGTCGAACCGCTTTTGACGAATCAATCATGTTGGCAAATAACCCTTTTTCCGAACGTTCAAGCGTTTCCGAAAAAGACGGTTGCCTGTTACCGAACACCGGCGCGGAATGAGATGTTTTCGTTTCTGTAATCTCCACTGTAACCGGATTGCTTTGAAGTGTTACAAAATCTTCCTTTTCGACATCAAAAAACGCAACGGAAAGAGGCGGAAAAACAAGTGAGCCTTCTTGTGCCGGTCGTACCGTGTAAGTAAACGTACAAGATTTCCCGTTTACTTCTTCCGTTGGCGGATACACTTTGAAATTCGCCGTAATTTCAGGGTTCTGCGACAAATCTGGGGCATTGACATGAGTCGTCGAACCTTGACCGGTTAAACGAAGTGTCAATGTCATCGGTTCGCCGACTTTTGCCTGACGCGGTTGAAGGTCAACAGACCAGTCGAAAGTTCCAAACGCCCCAATGTAATTATTCGGACGGTTTTCCTGAGGAACATCAGCAACCTCAATCTCAACCTCAGAAGCCAACGCATAAACATCACGCGGTGAAACTCCTTGCGGTGTATTCGGGTCAACAGCAGCAAAAACACCTTTTAACGTAACCGGACCAAAAGAAAAACGCCCCAGTTCTTCTGGAATAAAGGTACGGGAAAAACGAAATTCCCAATAAGTTGTCTCTTTGCCGCCCGAATCCAAACGTTGAATTTTCACGGGTTTGGAAGCAAACTGAAGCAGCGTTTGCCGAATCATACCGCCCAATGAAAACGGAGAACGAAAAAAATCATCGTCAAATCCAAAACCATCAGAAGCATAATCGTTGATCGCAAAACCGCGTTGCGGTCTCCGAACATTCAAACCGTTCAGCCAATCACTAAATTTTTGTTGCGGAACCATTCCTTTGGGAAGTGCCGTATCGTTATTTGCCCAAGGTATGGTCAACTTGGGAGGATCACGCAATACCTGAAGCGGATTGGTCGATTGTTCGGAATCAATTTTTTCCGGTAATCCCTTGACCTGAACGACTAACGTAACTGTTAAAGGCTGGAAAGGATAAAGTCGCGTTTTATCTGCTTCGATTTTTAGCCGAACAAGGTCTTGATCGTTGGGAGGTTTAACAGTCACAGAAATAACACCGCCAGATGAAGTCGCCCGCAATGACTGACCGCCAATCTCCATAGAATCAGGAACAAGTTGTTGACCATTAATCGAAACATTCGGTTTGGGAATAATAAGCGAACCATTTCTTTTAGGAGTCAAAACGTAAGCAAACCGGACACGTGATGTTGTTGTTTCCGTACGAATACCTTGTATATTCTGAGTAGAATGTATGTTTGACACATTTCTCGGAATTGTCTGAACGATATTAAAATCGGTAAGAGCCGAAATGTCCGGTACAATAGATTCATCAATTGGCTGCGTATCAATAAGTGTAACCCAATAGAGAATCGACTCGCCCTCATAAATTGTCGTCCGATCAATTCCAACCGACATCTGAGGTGCCGCCTGAAGAGGCAAAACATAAAAGAAAATAAAAAATATAAAAATATAATAAAATTTCATCATACCTAAAAATTTTCAAACAACTTTATTTTTATCGCAAAAAATCCGCAATATTATGACTTTGAAACGATTACCAATTTAACACAATTACGCTGAAAAAACAATCCCTCATTTTCCGGCGTGAACTTGACTTTTTTCAACGAAAGGCAATACTTGACCTGCCCAATTTCCCATCATTGAATCGCGAGTTCCCCACGGAAATGATTGCTGGGTATCATGATAATTGTGCATTGCCAACACAATTTGTTTCTGATTATTCGTACATTGCATTCGTCTTGCCGCCTCGTGTGCTGCCTGAATTGCCGGCAACAGAAACGTAATCAAAACACCGATAATCGCAATGACCACAAGAAGCTCAACGAGCGTAAAACCTAAACGAGTTTTCATAGTTTTTTCTCCTAATAGAAAAAAAGATAAAATTAACAGATTACATTACAAATAATCTGTTTTATCACAAAATTGGGAACAAACGTAACGCCGAGAAACGGCAACAGAATATCACTCTCAGACAGGAGCGACCGTTATTGATGACAGGTTCATTCCCACCGACAAAAGTGGTGCATTATACATTTCAATATGTAACGCTGAATTATACCCGTAGAATTACACGCGACGCTCCACGCAACATTATAATTCTACGGTAATTTTCTACCCGGAAAATCCGGTTGTCATGTAGAAAATTACAGTTCGCCGAAGCGGTCATCAATATAGTTGGCGTACTCGATTTTTTTAACACCCGCATAAAAATCTAGGTAATTTATCGTTCAAAACGGAAAAATGATCTCCAAATGTTGAAAATTAAAAATGACAAAAAATACAATTCTGTGTATATTATCGAAAATTCAAAGAATGTCAATCATCCAACCCCCTCAAAAGAAAAAATTTTAATTATTCAGTGGAATTTTACGAGTATTTTAGTAATTCGAGGTGAAAAAGTTCGTCGAGACGACCGGTTTCGAGAAAAAGTTCGGCAATTACGGTCGTCAGAAACGCACCGTGACGACGAGCGGCAAGATGATAATTTTCCTGATGTCTTGCGAGATTCTGTTTGTACTGTTCCCGCGCTAACAAATCAAGATACAACTCAAGACGTTCACCGTTTTCACAATCTGTCAGGCGGAGATTACCTTGTTCCGGCGGTTCGGCATCCGATTCGGCAAGTAATTGGACTAAAATTGTAACGGCGGCGTCTTCGGCAATTTGCGAAACGATTAAATTTGGATCCGCCATAAAAAGAAAATCACTTACAAAAATCCGTATTCCGCGTGGTCGCCAATCCGGCGGCATTTGGAACAAGGCATCATTGGGAGAACTTGTTGCTACCAAATCGAACGGTTCCCAATCTAACGGCGTTAAATGAGACCGGTCTAATATCCGGCAACCATTATCAGTTACGAAAACACGAAAGGAAAACCGTGATTCGGCAGCGGCGGATGCAAAGAAACCGGTTAAGGCGTAAGTTGCCTTCCCTTTTTTTGTTCCGACGAGATTCATGGATCGGGAAACATCAAGCAATAAATCAATATGCGGATTGACTTCTTCTCGAAAGAGTTTGACGGCAAGCCGGTCACTTCGAGCGTAAGCGTTCCAATTGATACGGCGTAAATCGTCACCGGGCAGATATTCCCGATGTTCCATAAATTCGAGACTGCTTCCAACACTTCGGCTCAACAGATTGCCCGTCATTCCAAGCGGTGTTTGTTTCGGCTCTACAAATACCGCCTGATTGCCAAGACGATAACCGTACATTAAACTTTCAAAATCCATCTCTAGTATTTATATAAATAATGTATCGAATGTTCCTTTTTAAAAGTCAACGAATTTTTTGTTGTAAGTTCTTTTATATTACTGAGTTACAAAAAAATACGCATTGTTTTTTACTGTCCACATTTGTTTGACTTTGAAAAATAATGAGAATAAAAAAATTATAACAGACCTCATTGCCAAGTCGAGACCCACAATGTCAAAAAATTAGAAGATTTTCATGGCTACATCGGTCGTGTAATCTTGGTAGTAATTTATTGATATAAAATGATTTAACAACAAATCAGAAAAAAAACCGAGAGAATATTCGTTTCAAAAAAATCAAAATTTGTTTCCAAATTTATTATTAAAGATTGGTTAATCATAAAATAATTACAATCTTCATGAACTATTCAGGCAACTTCTAAAAATTCAATTTTTAAAGTTTTTTTTTTTCACTGAATTATTACAAACAATCAGAAAAAAAATTAAAAATTTAGAGATTTCTATTGATTTCCTGTTCTTTTTATATAAACTATAAATCTGATTTGATTGCAATGCGTTTTTTGTTGTGTTGTTTTTCAGCAACGTCTCGCAATAATTATAATAAAACCTTATAAATAAGGAACATAACGATGAAAAACATTGTTGAAAACGCTTCGAAAAATTCCATGAAATGTCAAATGTTAAAATATGAAAGCGAGGGGGGGGAGACAGTATGATAGGGAAGAGTTAAGAAATGAGAGGGAAAAGTCCCTGCTTTCTCAATACTTTTCCGCAAAATTCTTACAACTCCTTCGTTCTTCACCGTTCGGCTTTACGTTAGTCGAACTTCTTGTGGTGATTGCGATTATCGGCGTGTTAATCGCTCTTCTATTACCGGCGGTTCAGGCGGCACGAGAAGCCGCCAGGCGTTCGATGTGTACCAACAATCTCAAACAACTCGGTTTGGGAATCCACAACTTTCATGACAAGTTTAACTCAATCCCTTCACTCCGAAGTGGACGGTATGCCAGCGGACCTTGGGCTTGCAATGGTTTTCTATTGCTGATTTGTCCGTATGTTGAACAGGAAACACGTTACAACGCCTATTACAATGCCAATTTTCCCGATGCATGGAATAACTATGATTGGGTAAAGGGAAGTGTTCCTGTTTTCTGGTGTCCGTCGGACGCTAATTCTTCCAAACCGGCTCCAACTGCCAACGGTTTAACACGTAACAGCTATTTCGGCTCACTGGGAGATACCATTGCCGCATTTCAAGAAGATTTTCACACAACTCGTGGATTCTTTTCCGGACGTATGCAGCGTTTAGGTTCCGGTACAGCAGCTGATCCTTATCGTCTCAATTTAATTACCCAGTCTTTTGCTTCGATTAGTGACGGATTGTCCAATACTGCCGCTCTTTCTGAAGCTGTTACAGCCGAAAGTGAAAATTCCACAATGGTCAAGAGCGGTTTTGCTTACGATACCTCAGTAACCACGCCTAACGCTTGCCGTGCGCTTTCAACCGACCGGATTTCATTTTTAAGTGGAACTACGGTAACTAGTTATGGACGAGGTACGAATGGATTTGGTGATGGACGTAGTCCTTCTTCAACATTTTCCACTGTTTTACCACCTAATAATGTTTCTTGTGTCTATAGCAGTAGTTCCAATACAACTAATCCTGGTTGGGCGATAGGAGCTTTTCTAACGGCAACAAGTTAT
Organism: Planctomycetaceae bacterium; assembly: GCA_031266315.1. GTDB lineage: Bacteria > Planctomycetota > Planctomycetia > Pirellulales > Thermoguttaceae > WRKP01. Next base: position 5,492 of record JAISBG010000690.1, read on the forward strand.
CATCCCGGCGGTGTGAATGTTTGTTACGGAGACGGAACAATTCATTTCGTCAGCGATACTGTCGATTGCGGAAATCAAGGGTTCAATCTCTCTACCACCACAACAGGTTTTGCTCTTTCTCCGTCGGGACATCGTGAACCTTCGGGTGAAAGTCCGTTTGGTGTTTGGGGCGCAATCGGTTCTATCAATGGCGGCGAAAGCAAGTCCATTGATCATTAACTAAAAGCAACTTCTAAAAACCTATTTTTGACAGGATTTACAAAATTTACATGATAAAAAATCAAATAAAATCCAGTAAGTCGTGTCTATCTTGTCAAAAAAATAATCTTTGCTAAAGGTTTTTAGAAGTTGCCTAAAACAATTAACTAAAACAATTAACTAAAATAATTTACTAAAATAATTTACTAAAATAATTAACCGAACAAAATTCACTGTTCCATTCGGCAGATTTTGTGTTACAAAAAAATAAGGGTAAGCTTAAATATGGATAAATTCATTTCAAATAAACAAGTTACGATTTTATTTGGGATTACAGGAATTTTATGTTTTAATTTAATTGCCGGATGTTCGAACACGCCAGACGGTTTTCCCAATATTGTTCCGTGTGTTGTTACGATAACCGATAACGGCACACCGGTCGAAGGTGTTTTTGTACAAATTGAGACGGTTCCCCGAATTGACAGTTTGTCGGCAGTTGCCAAAACCGACGCACAAGGAAATGCCGCCATACAAACTCAATTGGGAACCTTTGCCCAATCGGGAGTTCCGGTTGGAAAACTGGTGATGGTTTTAACGAAAGTCCCTGAAGTTCCCGATTTCAAAAGTGCGGAGGAACGGGAAAAAATGACTTACGATCAGGCAATGGCTTATGGTGCCGAAATAGAAGCCCGTCGCGCCAAATTGCCGTTGATTATTCCGTTGGCGTTGACTGATTTTCAAACTTCATCGCTCACAAGAGATGTCGTTTCTGGAAATTCTATCCGGTGGAATGTTGCCTTAGAAGAATACCGGAAAAAATAATAAACCCCAGCACAAACAGTATTACCGGAACACAAAATGTTACGGATTTTTTTCAGTCGGTTATGGTTGGATTTGTTCGATGAACGCGGCGTAATTGACCGCAAGCGGCTCCGATTTTATCGCCTTTACGAAAACGAACTTTGACCTGAATTCCTTTTAATTCGAGTTGTCCGGCAAACCACGCAACCGTTTTCGCGGAAGGCGTTTGAAAATTCAATCCCAACACTGGATTCAACGGAATAATATTGATAATCGCGGTTCGGTTTTTCAACAAACGAACCAATTGCTGAATATGTTCCGGTTGATCATTGAGACCGGCAATGAGTGTGTATTCAAATGTAACACGGCGACCCGTTTGTTCAAAATAATCGTCGGACGCTTTTAGAATTTCATCAATACCGGAAAATCGGTTTTGCGGAATAATTTGAGTTCGCAGTTCATCATTGGGAGCGTGTAAAGAAACCGCAAGTTTATATCCTTTACCGTTACGAACAACTGATTCGGCAAGTTTCCGAATACCTGACGGAATTCCAACCGTCGAAATTGTTACACGCCGTACACTTAAATCCAATCCCTCTGAAGCCGTTGCCTCATTCAACGCCGAAAGAAGTGCGTCAAGATTGAGCAACGGTTCACCTATTCCCATCACCACAACATGCGTCAACCGTTCGTGATCGGGAAGCAGAGAATTGAGCCGCAAAAATTGTTCCAATATTTCACCTCGCGACAAATTCCGTACAAAACCATCTCTCCCGCTAGCACAAAAAACACAACCCATTGCACAACCAACCTGAGTGCTGATACATGCTGTTCGGTGATTACGGTTATCTCGAAGAAGAACACATTCAACACGTTCTCCATCGCTCCATTCAATCAGAAGTTTTTCTGTTGAATCGTCGGACTGGTGATGCGCTGACTCTCTGCCTTGCAAAACGGAACCGAATTGCTCCGTAAGAATTTTTCGCGTTTCTTTCGATAAATCGGTCATTTTATCGAAGGACATTGTTTTTCGCGCGAAAATCCAACGCCGAATCTGATTAAGCCGAAATTGGGGTAATCCCAATCCGGTCAGAATTGCCGATAAGTCTGCCGGAAGATATTCGAGGAATTTCCGTTCGAGGCAACTCTGTTCAAGGAACTTGCGATTATCTGAATTCATTCTGTTTTTGTCCTCCTTAATCTAAAAAAATTTTCAAAGAAATAAAAATCTTAAAGAAATAGTCGGTTGGAAGGAACCGTCCCCCCTTGCAAAAAAACGTCAAATGGTTTTAATATTTTAGTAAATACAATTATGTTGATAGAAAAACTATTTTTTGGTGGTACTTAGTTCATTTTAACGTTATTGGCAACATATTTTGAGTACTCCTAGCTCAATTGGATAGAGCATCGGTCTACGGAACCGAAGGTTAGAGGTTCGAGTCCTCTGGAGTACGCTGTAAAGGAGTGGAAGTATTACAAGGATTGCTTCACGCTTAACTTTAAACTTGAACTCTAAAAAATCCCTCTCTCTGGGTCTTTCGCCTGAGAGAGGGATTTTTTCATACCATTCAAAATAAAACCATAAACAATTTCTGAAATCTAATGAACATTTATCTTCCTAAAGGTTATCGGTTTGCGGCGGTTCATTGTGGTTTGAAATCAGACCCGATGTTATTGGATCTTTCGCTTATTATTTCGGATATTCCTGCTGTTGCCGCCGGAGTGTTCACGCCCAATCTGGTTTGCGGTGCGCCGGTTCAGGTGGACAGAAACCGTGTTCCCGGTCAGGGATTTCGGGCGATTGTTGCTAATAGCCGTTACGCTAACGCTTGCACCGGTGAGCAGGGAATCCGCGACGCGGAAGAGATGGCGGCGTTGGCGGCGCAAAGCGTCGGCGGTCATGCCCAACAAGGACTCGTTATGTCAACCGGTGTGATCGGTACCCAGTTGCCAATGGATAAAATCCGAAACGGTATTGCAGCCGCTTCCACAAAACTTGCCGCGTCGGAAACCGAATTTCTCAATGCGGCACGAGGAATTATGACGACGGATACTGTGGAAAAATATGTTACAAAATTATTGACACTTAAAAACGGCGAAATTATTACCGTAGCCGGAATTTGTAAAGGTGCCGCAATGATTGCTCCGAAACTCGCGACAATGCTGGCTGTTATTGTTACGGATGCCGCTTTGGAACCGTCTGTTGCTCAAAAACTCCTTCAAACTGCCGCAGAAGAATCGTTCAACTGTATTTCGGTTGAAGGTCATACAAGCACTTCCGATACGTTGTTACTGTTGGCGAACGGAGCCGCCCAGCCAACTCCGCTTCATGGAGAAAACCTCGAACTGTTCGCAAACACTCTTCGCGAACTTTGTATTGAACTCGCCGTCAAAATCCCAGAAGACGGCGAAGGAGCGTCTCATTTGATTACAATTGATGTTGAAGGTTGCAAAACGCGCGATGACGCCAAAATAATTGCACGAAAAATTGCCGAAGACGCATTGGTTAAAACCGCGATTTGCGGAGCCGATCCCAACTGGGGCAGAATCGTTTCCGCATCAGGAACTGCCGGCGTATTTTATGATCCGAAAAAAGTTTCGTTAAAACTCAATGGTTTTGAATTATTCAAAAACGGCGAACCAATTCCTTTCGATAAAAAGAACATTTCCGATTCCATTCGCAACAATCGCGCTACACATATTCTGCTGATATTCGGTGAAGGCGATACTGGAATCCGTTTCTGGACAACCGACCTGACCACTGAATATGTTCGCCTCAATTCAGATTATACAACCTGAAAACTTCCCTATTCCAAATGATAATTTCAGAGTAACTTCCCAAAACCTATATTTTTTGACATGATTTACAGGATAAAATCAAATAAAATCCAGTAAATCATGTATATCTTGTCAAAAAATAATCTTTGCTATTTGCTAAAAGTTTT
>JAISBG010000179.1 GCA_031266315.1 Planctomycetaceae bacterium
GTTGGAACGACCGCGTTTTCAATGTTAAAGCAGATGAAAACGGTGTTGCTGTTATTCCATACAAAAAAGAAGGAATGAAGTATTTTTCGATTCGTGTCAAAACAGCGGGATTTACGCCGTTTATTGCCGAGTGGCAAGAACCGGATCGCGATCCGATTGCGGCAGAATACACATTTCGGCTTGATAAGGCGATGAGTGTTGGTGGAGTTGTTCTCGACGATTCCGGCAAACCGCTCGCGGGAGTAAATGTCAATTTTTTATTTCCTTGGGGAACACGGCAGCGAATTGTACAAGAATACTTTTATTGTTCAGCAGAGCAGGCAACTGATAAAAACGGACGTTGGAAATATGATTCGTTGCCGGAAGAGTGCTTGGGTTTGGAAAACACGTTTACATTCAAACATCGCGATTTCCAAACGCTCTATAAACGAATGCCGATTGCCAATTTCAAACCGAATGAAAAAGGAGAATTTACGGCAAGTATTGCAATGCAAAAAGGGATTACTGTTGTCGGCAATGTTGTTGACGCGGAGGGAAAACCGGTTGCCGGAGCTGTTGTTGGCGGTTCTAATGGAACACGAAGTAATCAATTGGAAAAAACGACGACTGATGAAAAGGGACGGTTCGAGTTTAAAAATTGGATTGAAGCTCCAGGACAATATATTATTGTTCGGGCAAAAGGATTCGCCGCCGAAATGAAGGACGGCATCTGGATTCGCCCGAACATGAAACCAGTCGAGTTTACGTTGAAGGCGGGCAAAACGATTCGAGTGAAAGTTGTCGATACTGAAGGAAAGCCGGTTCCAAATGTCCGATTTTTTCTGGCAAATTGGAGATCACGACAGATTATGACGGAAGAGATGACGGGAGGACACCACACAACCAACGCGGAAGGAATATTTTTATGGGAAAACGCCCCCGAAGATAAAATCGTGTTCCATCTTTTTACAAGTGACGGAAAATCTCGACACCTTCGCGATCAATCAATTGTCGCGAATGATTCCGAACACGTGTTTATTGTTCAACCGGCGATCAAAGTTTCAGGCAAAGTGTTTGATGCCAAAACGGGTGAGAAAATACCGGAGTTCAAAATATTGAGAGGATTCCATTATCCGACAGATAAACGTCTTCATTGGAACAATGGAGACGAGAAGCTGGGACACGATGGTCAGTTCAATGTTTCATACGACGATGTGCAATATTCGGTTTTCGTTAAAATCGAGGCGAATGGATATAAGCCGAAAATGTCTCGTGAAATTGATTTGACAGAAACAAATGTTACTTTGGATTTCGCGATGAAAAAACCAACCGATGAAGAGCAAACCGGAATTCGCGGTGTCGTTAATGGTCTTGACGGCAAACCGATTCAAAATGCGTCGATTGCCATTACAACGAACAATCAAACTCCATACATTCAAAACGGCTCTTTTGTAAATAGCACTCCGATAAAAACCGACGATAAGGGACGCTTCACGACTTCGCCAATTGAGCTGGAAGAGATAGTTGAAAATGCCGGTCCTTATTTCAAGTTGATTGCAATACATTCGTCGGGTTTTGCACAAATTACAAAAGACGATTTCCAAAAAGCGAACCAGACGATCCAACTTGAAAAATGGGCAAGAGTCGAAGGAACTCTTCTGATCGGTTCGGAAGCGGGGAAAGAAAAAGAATTGAATCTGCGATGGGAAGAAAAAGACCAAGACTGGAGCAAACCTCAAGCACACTTTCATTACCAAACAATAAGCGATCTGCAGGGAAAATTCGTTTTTGAAAATGTTCCTGCCGGTACAGTTACAGTTTCGCGAATGATCAAATTTGGGATTCATTCCAGCGGAAGCACGAGCCGCCCTTCGCACAGCCAAAGTGCAGAGACGAAATCGGGCGAAACTGCGACGTTACAACTTGGCGGTACCGGTTGTCCGGTTATTGGAAAACTTACAATGCCAGACGATTTCGAGGGAATACCGAATTGGAATTTTTGCAGCATCTTTATAATACCGGATTTTGGTTCTCCACCGGAATTTCCTCAAGAGGTGCGAGACTTACTAAAAACGGTTCCTGCCGAGATACGAAACGAAACCGATCCTAAAAAACAAGAGGCATTAGTCGAAGAATGGAAGAAAAATACCGATGCCGGACAAAAATACGTCAATATCATTACGCCATTTGAAAAAGCGGTTAATGATTGGAATACACGCAAAACGGAATCGCGGAAAAAACAAATCGCTTGTGCGGTTGACGAAAACGGCAATTTCCGATTGGACGATGTCCCCGCCGGAACTTGGAAACTCGTTACCGAACTCACCACCCCGCCGCCGGCAAATCAATGCAGTACAAACGAGCGGATCGGATATCTCGACAAAATGATTACAGTTCCTGATATTCCGGAAGGAAGAATACAAACTGATAAACCGTTTGATCTGGGAACATTGGTGTTGGAAAAAAGAAAACAGCTTGCGACGTTGATTACTGTTGGAACGGAGGCTCCCGATTTTGAACTCAAACGAATTGTTCCGAAAAAAGAAGGAGAAGATAAACCGAAAGAAGAAATGGTTAAACTCTCCAATCTTCGCGGTAAAACGGTCATCCTCAATTTTTGGGCAACTTGGTGCGGACCGTGTATGGCAAAAATGCCGGAACTTGTCCAACTTCACAACAAAATCAAA
>JAISBG010000740.1 GCA_031266315.1 Planctomycetaceae bacterium
TTTCAAATTCCTGAAATTCATAATCATAACAATACCGCCTATCGTTAAAGTTAAATTTTGTACTAAACAATAAAACCAATATGCTGAAGCCGTTTTAAAATTCGCAAAGCTGAACACGGCAGCGCAACAACGTGAAGCGGTTGTTTAAGGGCGAAGCCTATCGCCTTACCGGTTACGGTATAATCGCGAATACTTATTTATTTTTTGTTTCGGGTAATTTCGGGTTTAGTAGGTTGCGGAGGTATTGGCGGTCTGTGTCGCAAAGGTCTTTTAATTCTATTGTGATTTGTTTACCGTTTTCTTGTTCGATTGTTATGCTTTGTTGTTTGGAGTCGTGGGAAATGTATTTTGCTTTGGTGCGGAAAATTTCATCTCGCGATTGCCACTCCCGAAATTGTACCTCCGATAACAATTTTTTACGCAACTCCACAAGTTGACGTTTTTGCTCTTTGATTTTTTCAGCCGCTTCCGCGCGTTTTTTCGCTTCCCAACTCTCCCAGATTTTGATGTATTCTTGCTCGGTTTTATTGAGGTCGGACAAATTGATTACTTGTTTTTTGCCGTCCTTCAACTCAAGCGTAATTTTATTTTCTTGGTCAAATGATAAATATTTCGCTTCAACATCGGCAAGTTTATTGTCCGCCAAATTCCATTTGTGAAATAACGTACAAAAATCCTCGACCGCAATATTCCGAATCGCAAGACGACGATAAATATAATTTTTGTAACCGTCCGCAAGTTTAGTAATCTCAATTTTTCCCTTCTTGCCGTTTTCTCTTTCAACGATCACATTTTCATCATTGCAAGAAATATACTTTGCCTTAACTGCCAATCTGCCATCTGCAAAATACCAATCGATCAAATCATCTTTTTCCACCTCCTTAATCTTCTCCGCAACTTCCTTAATCTTCGCCTTCAACTTCTCTACCGAACCTTCTGGAAAAGGCCAAGGAATCGTAATAGATAAAGGATCATTTTTCGTAGGATACAATTCAACACCGTACATGACGATTCGTTCAGTGATATTTGGATCCATTGCAATTTTCACAAATTCAAGCCAATCATCCTGAACCTTTTTAATCAAAACATCTGCGTCATCGAATTCGTTTTTATATTCCTGAATAAATAACCACGCTCGCGGATGAGCATTCATATTCAGATAACTGTAAACAATGTCACGAAACGCTATTTTACGTTCTTCACCGGTTAATATTTTTTGTTTCGGTAATTCCTTTTTGCCCGATTCAACACCGATCCAAAGTTTCGCTGTTTCCATTGCAATGCCAAATGATTTTTCGTGTTCAAAAACAGCCGCGTTCATTAAAAACGCCCAGCCGAGTTTTTTATTGCCCGCACGATATGCAGTATTCGCAGCATCCATATAATAGGAATGGTAATATATGTCGCCACGACGCGGATCATAATAGTAACTTCGTCCCATTTCCATCTGAATACGCCAAGCCTTATCATATAGACCAAGATCCTCAAATATAACTGCCAATGGTTGTGAAGGATTAATATCAATATGCGGGAATGGACTACGTACCCATTGAACAAGAATCCTATTCTGCAATTCAATTTTACTTTCAACTGTCAACGGTAAAGTAAAAGGTTTATACTCAGCATAAACATCCCAATATTTTGCTGTCTTTTTAAACATCTCAAGTCTCTCAAATACATTGGATTCAGTCAAATTTTTTTGATAATGATTGACCATATCAAAAAAACAAAACGACATTAAGCTGTCAAATTTAACAATTACTGTTGAAACTGCTCCATTATCATAATATTGAGGACGCGATCTCAACTCATCGACTTTTTTAGCTGTATCATAAGAGAAAACCCGCTGGAGAAACTCTCCTGATCGCTCACTCTCCCCTTGAAACAAAAGCATTTTGTGCCACACTTCATGCGCCAATAAAATTGTTTCCTTAAACTCATCAAAATCTTTTACCTCTTGTGCAAAACAAACGGAAACTGATAAAAATAATACAAGCAATAAATATATTTTTTTCAACATTCTACTATCTCTTAATTTAATTTTATGGTTTAAATAAACGAGGTGGACGTACATGATTATAATATTCGGTATTTTTCATTTCATTCAATGGTATGTTTTTATAAATATCTTGTAATATTGATCTCATTGAGTTTAGTAGTTTAATCGTATTTGGACTCCGCGGCTTATATATCGGCTCTGAATAGTAGATTTCTTTTTCATATTCTGCTCCTGCTTTTCTATAGTTATACTCAAAGCGTCTCAAAAAATGGTCAATAATTTTCCAGTTAGCTTGTGATCTAAGACATCCGACATAAGCGTCTGCTTCCATAAAATAATCGAGAATAAGAGGATGTCTTTCAATTATTATCCAATCAGCTTTTCCGTCACGCGCCCAGATATATTGGTTGGCATGTCTAGCTTCATGTTCGGCAATTGCTGCAAGGTCTTCCAATCGTAGTTTATCATCGTATGCTTTTTTTAATAACATTGCAACATATACTTTTCTATTTGTTCCTGCATGAACTGATATTGCTGCACCATAGGCTGAAATCGCAGTACCAGTTGCATACCTAACCTTTGCGTTACCGTTTCCAGTGAAATCTGTACCATACTTACTGTCGAAGTCAGTTGTTGAAAATTTGACAGGAGGATTCGGCGGGACAGAATTATCAATCGGCATGGTATCCATTGTCGGTAATGTAGCCAGAGTTGGTACCTCTTTACGTCTGTCCGTTAATGTTTCTGCCACAGCTTTTCCATGATAATTGTCTTGTGCGACTCGGATTGTTCTTGACAATTTTAGTTTGCCGTCGTCAATTGATACAGAAACTGTAGAGGTGAATCGTCTATGTGGTGCATCCTCTGGTAAAGGAACATCACATCCCGTTTCTCCAAAAGAAAGTGTAATAGAATCACTTATTCCTAAAGGTGATATACTGGATTCTGTCCACGCAAATTTACCATTGAAATCACTACCACCTTTGACTGTAAATGTAATCGGTTTCTTGTTTTCATTAATAATTTTTCTTACTGGGATGTTTTTAATTGTTTCTTTACCATAGATATCCAATTCGTTGATTTGAATCATTTGTGTTTCAATCAAAGATACAATCTCAATATCAAGTATCTTTGTTTGTTCAACAGTTTTATTTTGTGGTGGGATATATGTTGCAGTAATTGAATCCTTTCCAATGGCTATTCCCTCAACATATATAGTTTGGGGTAGTTCTGAAACGCTATAAGTTTTTTCGGTGATGATTGAACTTTTGTCACCTTTTTTTGAATTTTCCCAGATTCGTATATTAAAAACTGTTTTTGAATTTTTTTCTGAACCTATTGGTTTAACTTTTACATCTCCAGCCATATCGGTCGGTGTAATGTCAATTTTCACAGAAACAAGATCATTTTCATTCTCACAAGTTCCCGCATACAGATAATCCCAAACAGGCTCAAGTTCTCGATGCGTATCTTCGGAACATTTACTACCAGCAAGCACACTGGAACAATTAACGCCACAATTCCAGTCTGCCGTGTACTCTTTACCGCAATCGTGATCGTCATTGAACATAACCGGTACTGCAAACTTTCCGTTGCCGATATCTACCATTTTATCTGGAGCTTCAATTGTCAATTTATAAACGGTTAAATCTTTTATTGCCGATTCAACATTTGTTCCGCTATAGGTCGCGGTTAAAGTTTGGTCACTTGCGTTTTCGCTTGGCGAGTTCCCCGATGCAACATAGCAAGTTGCAGCATTATTTGTAAGAATTAAATTCAATGAATTTGATCCTGTACCACCTTCTTCATTTACATACAATTTTAATTTGTCCGTTGCCGTCAATGTGAGTGTACCATCGGTTAATGCGCCAGTTAATGTTGTGTTAACGGTTATTTTTACTTCTTTACGTTCGCTTTGTACAGGTAAATAATCAGGAGCAGCGATTGTCAATTTTCCCCAAACATTAAGTGTAACTGTTGTCGTTTTTGAATACTCTTGACTTTCGTATGTTGATTCAACTGTTTGCATGTCTGATTTATATTTCGTAATCGTGAGAATTACTTTCATAGTTATCGTTATTGTGTATGTTCCAGAATTACTTGATGACGCGGTAAAGGTTGCAGAGTTACCAGTACCGGTTTTAGGACTACATGTTACATTTGAACCGGATGAAATCGTGTATTCCCACGCGGATCCTGTTACTCTCTCCTCTGCGTTCATAGGCGGCAAACCATTATATGAACCAGTTAAACTGTAACTCGCCTGCTCGTCTTTGTCCACTTTTTCCCTGACATTGCCCGACGAGTCTGTAGGTCCCGTTTGTTTGACATTGTTGATACTGACCGTGACATCCGCCACCGCAGTTGCGACGCAAAACAGCGTCATAACACTTGCTAAAAAAATCGTTTTCATTTTTAATCTCCAGTAAAATTTTTGTTATACCGTAGCCGGTAGGGCAATAGGCTTCGCCCTTGAACAACCGCTCCGCGATGCTCCGCTTACGTGTTCAGCTTCAAAATTTCAAAGCGGCTTTAGTATAAAGTTGTTGTAAATTAATTCTCCCACTTGTGCCGTTCGAGGATGAATTTTGGCGGACCGTTTTTATGCGATTCAATTGTTTCACGTAATGATTCATTTGTGTCATAAAATTCCTTGAACGCAGCTTTCATGGCTTCAAGCCATTCTTTTCGTTGTGCTTCGTCCCATTGATTCAACCGCCATTTCATTGATTCAACTATCGGATTTATTTTATCATCTTTTTTTGCCGTATCTATAGCGGCTTGGTAAATTGCAATTCGTCTCTTACGTTGCATAGACATTCCGCCAACCTTATCATAAATATTATCCAATTTATTCCAAAAAGCAACAATACGCCAACCCTCATACGAATCCAAATTTTTCGGAAATGGCGGAGGAACGCGTTTGTATCGATTTTCTTTAGGCAAAAATTGTGAAACGAAAGATATGTCAACATTCTCATCGTGTGTACGTTCCCCCATTAGCCGCTCAACAATCACAGCCGAAATAATCGTATTAAAACTGTAATTTCTACGAATTTTAACGTAGTAAAATCCTTTTGGTAAAAGAAATTGTTTATACACGCCACCCCAAAAATCACGAACTCTACTCTTCGCAAGTAACGGCATTGTACGTGAAACTTGTTCCGCATCCTTTGAATATTGTCTCCAATTATGATACGGATTGCCTTTCCATCCTTCTTTTGCCGGATAAATTTCGATGATGTAATCTCTCATACGGTTTGCACCACCGTGTCCATCTTTATTGTAAAAGTATAAGCCGTGCCGAAACATTCCGTCGTGCTTTATCTCAAGCAAATACCAAACATCGGGACCATCTTTTGACATCGGATACGCTTCACCGTGATCGTCCCATTCCGCTTGTCGGCGATAACCATTAAGCGGGTCCCAAAGAACTTTCGGATTGTCGGTTTTTATCCAATGAACCCAACGGCGAATTGTATCATTGCGAGTCGCATTAGGTCCAATAAAACTATTCGCCGTGTAATAATCATCTATTAACCGTACATGTCTATCAAACGGCGACACCGCAGCGCACATGATCGCCCAATTTTTTGTCGTCCGTCCGAGCCAGTCGCCTTGTGTTTTCCAATCTTCGCCGTAGTAGGTCGCGTATTGTTTGGGTAAAGGTTTTTTCAAATTGGCAAGTTGTTTTTGCATCAAATTTAATTCGTCAATTGTTGACGGTTTCATTGAAAAGGGCAAATGGCGAAAATCTTCTGTTCGGACTGAATACGGTTCGGCTTCAAATTCGCTGCGTTTTTTAGGCTTGCGTCCTGACATGTTGAACGGTTGAGTTGACTTTACAACGCCGCCGCCATACGTGCCGACAAAATAATTGCAACCCTCAACCGATAAAATTTTCGTTACAAAATTATCCGTCAGTCCCGATTTCTTTTGAGTTCCGAATCCGCGTTTGCCGCTAATTGGATCCATTGTCATAAATCCATTTCGCCATGTACCAACCCAGATTTGCCCAATCTCATCTTCCGCAAGCGATGTTAAATGATCCTCCGACATCAATTGCTCCAACATTGCCGGTAGCGGTTTCTTGAAATCTTTTGGTGCGCCGCCGTAAAGCCCGTAAACTTTGTCCGCATAATCTCTGCCGCGTGTGTACTCAAGTTTTGAAAAATCATTTGACGCTTTTACTATTCCCGCAGATGTTGCGATCCAGATTGATTGACTTGCACTATTTTTCGTTACAAGAATGTCGTTAATTAAATTTGAAGGTAAACCTGTTCCTCTTGGCGTGAGCGGAACAGGACTACAATTATTAGGACCAAAGCGTTCCGGCGCAACGATATTTTGAGCGTGTTTGTATTCACCTTTTTCGTTACGATTAAAAATCGCCAAGCCGTAACATTGCGTGCCGACGATCAATGTTCCGTCGTTTTTAAACGCGAGAGTTGACGCTTGATCTTCGAGTAATCCGTCTTCACGTGTCAGATGTTCCCATTTGTTAGCGTCAATTTT
>JAISBG010000747.1 GCA_031266315.1 Planctomycetaceae bacterium
GAACCGCCGGCATGTTCAAAAATGATAATGACCCCCATGACTCCAGCACAACATTTCAACCCGCAAAGGAAAATCAAATCACTAATACGTTCTTTACCTTGACGGTCAAATGAGTGGGTCGGAAATGGGATAATATTTCTTAAATCCAATTTTTCCACAACATGGGAATCGGCATAACTCAATAGGAAATCGGCAAAAACTGTAATTTGACTGAAGACTTGGCGAATATAAGTGTCAAATATATTTCCTGATTGGCTCTCTTTTTCTGGCGATTTATCTGGCGGTAAGTTTTGGGTTCTCATATCTTGTAATTTCTCGGTTTTTTTATCCGATTAACTTCACAACTCATGTTACACACCGTAAGTAAAAAAGTCGGCAAAACATACATCAACATCGGAATTTTGATATAAAAGTCATTGAAAATAGCTAAAAAAGCGGGATTTAATCAAAATAGAGAATCCTATTTGAACTAACTATTTAGCCCCTGCGTAACATGAAGTATTAAGTTAAAGTTTAACGACTAGCAAAAGTATAGCATATAAAAAACGAATGAACATATTTATATTATTGAAATTTCGGTTTCAGTACGGAAACTCCAAGCGGCGGGAAATAGGCATCAATAGAAGCCGGACGATTATGGGAACATTCGCCGGTTGCTTCAATTCCGGGACCGTTGCCTGTATTGCTGCCGCCGTAAAATTCCGAATCACTGCTGAAAATCTCCTCATAATAACACTTAATCGGAACTCCTAACTTCATTCGACGCGGAACCGGTGTGAAATTACAAAGCACCACAAGGAAATCGGGCCATTCTCTCGATTTTCGGATAAATGCAAACGTGCTTGTTTCCCAGTTATGACAATCAATCCATTCAAACCCAAGTCCGTCGAAATCGTTTTCGTACAAGGCAGGTTCATTGACGTACATCTTATTCAGATCGGCAATACAACGCTGTAACCCTTGATGCGGTTCCCATTGCAACAGATGCCATTGCAAACTCTCGTCAAAGTTCCACTCATTCCACTGTCCAAATTCATCGCCCATAAAAGTCAACTTCTTACCGGGATGTGTCCACATATAACTGTACAAAAGTCGGACATTGGCAAATTTCTGCCATAAATCGCCGGGCACCTGATCCAGAATTGACCCTTTGCCGTGAACCACTTCGTCGTGGGAAAGCGGTAAAATGAAATTTTCGTGAAACGCATAAATTAAACTAAACGTTAATTCGTCATGGTGAAACTTGCGGTGTATCGGATCATGCCGCATGTACCGCAACGTATCGTTCATCCAGCCCATATTCCATTTCATTGAAAAACCAAGTCCGCCGCAATACGTTGGTCGTGAAACTCCGGGCCACGCCGTTGATTCTTCGGCAATTGTCAAAACATTCGGATATTGAATCCCGATCTGTTCGTTCAATGTTTTGATAAAATCAATAGCTTTCAGATTTTCACGTCCGCCAAATTCGTTGGGAATCCAGTCTCCCGATTTCCGGCTGTAATCGAGATAAAGCATTGAAGCCACCGCATCAACCCGAAGACCGTCGATATGATATTTATCGAGCCAGAAAATCGCGTTTGAGATTAGAAAATTACGAACTTCGTTCCGTCCGTAATTGAAAATCAGAGTTCCCCAATCGCGGTGTTCACCTTGTTTTGGGTCGGCGTGTTCATAAAGTGCCGTGCCGTCGAATTGACGCAACCCATGACCGTCACGCGGAAAATGTGCCGGAACCCAATCAATAATCACACTAATTCCATTTTGATGACAAAGGTCAACGAAATACATAAAATCTTCGGGACTACCGTAACGGCTTGTTACGGCAAAATACCCGACAATCTGATACCCCCAACTTGCGGAAAGAGGATGTTCGGCAACTGGAAGCAATTCAATATGGGTATAACCCATTTCCTTAACATAAGGAACTAATTGATTTGCAATATCGCGATAAGTCAGCCAACGGTTCGGGTTATCACCGGGACGCCGCCAAGAACCAAGATGAACTTCATAAACCGACATCGGTTTGCACAACCAATCGTTGTCGCGGTTTTTCCGTTTCTCAAGCCAATCGGCATCGTTCCACTGATACCGGTTGATGTCAACAACCTTCGAGGCAGTGTAAGGCGGTATTTCGGCGTAAAAACCGACCGGATCGGATTTTTCAAAAACCGTATCGCCATTGCGGACAAGATATTTATAGGTTGCCCATTCCTTAACGTCGGGAATGAAAACTTCCCAAAAACCGGTTGGAATATGTTTGTGCATTGGGTGAACAGTTCCGTTCCAATTATTGAACTCGCCGATAACACTCACCGTTGTCGCATTGGGAGCCCAAACCGCAAAATTGACTCCCGAAACACCATCAACCTCACGAAAATGAGCACCGAGTTTTTCATAACTCTTCCAATGGTTGCCTTCACCGAGAAGATAAAGATCGAATTCGGTTAGAAAATTATTTTGAGAATCAGGGGAATTTTGGAAATTAAGATTAGGAGTTGTCATTATTGCTTTCCTTGAAATAGGGAATACATGAACGTCTGAATGACTGTACGCCGGTAACATACCGTAACCGGTTTCAATTTGACCTGACGTGTTCTAAAACCAATGTCTTCGTTAATAATTAGTTAATATTACTCGAAAACATCTCGTCAGATCAAAAACATTATATCATTATATCGAAAACAATTACGTTCTGCAACTATATTGCGTTAATCATAAAATTGGTATTTTTATAACTATTCAGTGAAATTTTTCTGATTCTACCGAATGAGGTGTTTCACGTCGGAATATTCACAGCCTGCAAAATGTGGTATAATTTGGAAAAATAATCATTGTCCTTCAAACAATAATCAATCCAAACGCCCATACACATTGCCAATCCGATTTACGATGTTGTCTTCAAATTCATGCTGGAAGACGAAGAGGTTGCGAAATCTTTTCTTTCGGCAATTATTGAGGAAGAAATGTTGGAAGTTCATTTTGCTGCACAGGAGCATACGCTTCGCCGTCCCCTCAAGGAGGTTGCCGCAAAGGAAGAGGCGGAAACCTTGTTTCTTACGGTATGCCGCTTTGACTTTTCCGCCAAAACCTCAACTCCCAACGGCGAACACAAAACGGTGATGATTGAATTACAAAAGGCGAAGTTTTCTTCGGATATAATGCGGTTCCGCCGTTATCTTGGTTTGCATTACCAAAATCCCGACAATACCTACACCGACGGCAATGACGAACACAAAAAAGCTCGCCAGATTTACGGTATTTTTTTGTTGGGTTATGATATTGGTATTCGCGATTGCCCGATTATTCAGGTTGACCATAAT
>JAISBG010000049.1 GCA_031266315.1 Planctomycetaceae bacterium
GCAGATAAAAAACAGGTAAATAATTTTTTCGAATCTTTTCATTTTGTTCAAAAATGTTTCGAAATTCCATAACATCATGCTATTAAAAAAGTTAGAACAATAAATATATAACGTTTATTCAGAACTATAAAATCAATATAAACGAACTAGACAGTTATCTCTCCCAATGCATTGGGTTCGCTGTCGGCAATAGCCGGCGCAACCGATGATTCGATAACTTCTTTGAGTTCATCGTTTTCGATGATTTCTTTTTCGAGCAGACGTTCCGTAAGGCGTTCTAATATATTACGTTTATTATGGAGAAGTTCCCGCGTTTTTTCAAAAAGGCTGTCAATAATGGAACGGATTTCCTGATCAATTTCCCATGCGGTTTTTTCACTGTGTTGCCGCGCTGCCGGAAAACCGTCACCTAAAAAACTCGATCTTGGGTTATCCCGAAACGTAATACGCCCCAACCGACTCATTCCAAAATCCATGACCATTGCTCTGGCAATATCGGTTGCCCGTTCCAGATCGTTTTGCGCTCCCGTCGAAACCGCATCAAATTCCATCTCTTCCGCAATCGTTCCGGCTAAAAAAGTTTGAATACGTGCTTCAAGTTCTTTTTGTGTCATCAAATATCGGTCGTCTTCAGGACGTTGTAACGTATAACCAAGAGCCGCCAAACCACGCGGAATAATTGAAACTTTGTGAACAGGATCGGAATTGGGCGTGAAATACGCCACCAACGCATGACCACATTCATGAACCGCAATTCGTTTCTTTTCGTCAGGTCGGATAACACGTTGTTTTTTCTGAAGTCCCGTCGTAACACGTTCCACGCCTTCATTGAACTCGGTCATAGTTACGCAATTTTTTCCGGCACGCGCCGCCAGCAACGCCGCCTCGTTGACCAACGCCGCAAGATCCGCACCGACAAAACCCGATGTAATCGACGCAATTTCTTTAAGATCAATATTGGGGGCTAATTTAACATTTTTAGCGTGTACTTTTAAGATTGCTTCGCGTCCGTGTAAATCGGGACGGTCAACAAGAACTTGCCGATCAAACCGACCCGGTCGCAATAACGCCGGATCAAGAATTTCCGGTCGGTTGGTCGCTCCCATCACGATAACACCGGAATTGGTACTGAATCCGTCCATCTCAACCAGCAAGGCATTGAGAGTTTGATCGCGTTCGTCGTGCGAACCCATTGGACTGTTGCCGCGAACCTTTCCCAATGCATCGAGTTCGTCAATGAAAATAATAGACGGATTTTTTCGTTGCGCCTGATCGAATAAATCGCGAACTCTTGCCGCTCCGACACCCACATAGAGTTCCACAAAATCAGAACCGGAAAGACTGTAAAACGGAACATTGGCTTCTCCGGCAACTGCTTTGGCAAGAATCGTTTTACCGGTTCCGGGCGGTCCGACCAAAAGAACACCGCGCGGAATCCGTCCGCCCAATGCCTGAAATTTTTCCGGCGTTTTCAGAAAATCAACAATTTCCTTGAGTTCGTCCACCGCTTCGTCCACTCCGGCAACATCGTTAAACGTAATTTCGATTTCTTCCTGAGCAACAAGCCGACCGCGATTCCGCCCGAATGCCATGGCACCGGAATTAGTGATACCGCGAATAACGAAAATCATAATTCCAACTGTTACCAAAAAGAGAAAGATGTAAATTCCGTTTTCGCGGAGAAAATTATAACCTTCACTCCGATACGTGAATTTGCTTTTTTCGAGACGGTTTTGAAGTTGTGCGCTGTCGTCGGCAAAACCGGAACGACCAGTGAAAATCGGAACATTGGGGATTGCTTTTTGCGGTTCCGGTTTCTTTGCCGTTTTGAGAACCTGACGTGTTGCCAACCCCCGAATTTCGTAAATATTAACCGCCAGACGATTTAGTTTCGAATATCGGACGGTCATTGCGGACATACCGTTTCCTTCCTCAATAATAATATGCGGATCGGGATTTTCTGTTGTTTCCGGTCCCATGTCGATCAATTCCATCATTCGGTTGTAGGGAATTTCATGGCTGTTTGTTTGGAACAATGTCAAAATCAAAGCCGTTCCGATAATTAAAACCAAAATGAGTAGAATTGACGGAGTTCCGCCTTCCTGAGAGATATTTTTTCGCGGTTTCGCGGAACCGGAAGAGGAATTGTTGGCGGAATCGTTGGTATCCGATTGACCGGACGACGGATTTTTCGCCGCGCGGGGTGATTTTTTTTTCTTCAACTTGGTCTTGCGCGAACCCTCTTTGGTCTTGGGAAAATCTTCTCCGTCCTCAGAAAGGAATTCCTTCGGAAAACCGTTTTCAGTCCCGAAAAGATCATCTTCGTTATTATCTTCGTCTTTAGAGGTATTGTTTCCGGTTTTAGGTGAACCGTTTGGTTTCGGTTCGGAATCGTCATCGTAATTTTTTAGCGGCATTGTACAGTCGTTAGATTAGGGCGTTGTGTCGAACACCCATGAGGTGATCGAATCCTGTCCATAAAACGACTAATTTTAACAAATTCCTTCCGCTTGACAATTGATCCAAAAAGCAAATCCATACAATTTTTCAAATTCCACCGGATTAGGTGTCTCCCAACGGAATCGTAATTTTCCTTAGAGGTAGGCAAGTCATAAGGTGGGTGACCTTTCGCTGAAAGGTCACGTCGGCGTTAGCCGACTTTGCCCCTGTTGACGGTTGTAACTTGATGCAACTCAATTTGCTATTGTTAATCTAATTCACTGTCGGCGAGTACGCCGACGCGACCTTTTAGCA
>JAISBG010000141.1 GCA_031266315.1 Planctomycetaceae bacterium
ACAGAGTTGAAAAAAAATCGCTTTGTAAACGAATCGACGCCAAAAAATTCGCCGGTGCAGAATACTCTTCTAATTCAAGCGAAGTTTGATTTTTTGATTCAAAATTTCCCGGTAACAACCACGCCGACAAAGCGGAATGGGCTGATCGTGAAACTTCCGTTGTTGTGTTGGAAACCGATGTTGGATAGGGCAGAGATCGAAATTCCCAAACAGAATCCGTAACAGATTGATCGCCGAGATAAGAATCAACCGCAATACGGCGAAACGGAATTTCCCAGTTTTCGGCTTCATGAATTTCGAGAAACGTTAAAACTTGTTTAACGGTATCGTATTGTTCACGACCAATCATCAAATCAATATCTTCGAGTTGATCCTGCAAATTCGCTTTCTGGAGAATACGACTGAGAAACAATTTGTCGGCTTTTTCCGTATCACTCGTCTTAATATAAAATTCAAACAACCGGTTTGTTTCGAAATCATCTTTGGTAATTTGGCAAAGTTTTTCCTGATACCGAACCGCCGCGTTCTGATCGTTTTGTTTTTCCGCAACGGAAACAAGTTCTTTTAACAGAACGGAATCATCGGAGACGGTCGCGCGATCAACCGGCATATCCAGAATATCTTCAAGCGTTTGCCGTGCAGCGTCGAAGTCGGAAATTGTTGCGAAAACTCTGGCAAGTCCGAATGCCGCTTCCCGTTTTTTGTCACCCAAACGCATTCGGTTTTGAAGCCGTTCTATCAGATTATCGAGTTGTCCTGATCGTTGGTAATAACCGGTTAATGTCTCAATAATTGATAATTGACCCAATAAATGATCGGTTCGTTCAAAAAGCCGCCAAGCAGTTTCAATGGCTTCGTTATCTTGACCGAGATTCGCCAACGTTTGTGTCAGAAGAGTAAGTGTTGCAATATCACCCGGTTCTATTCGTAACGCTTGACGCAAAATATTGATTCCTTCTTCGCGGTTGCCGATGCTCAAAAGAATATCCGCATAAAACCGAAGATAAGCCGGATTGCCGGAAGCAAGACCAATAAGTGTACGACAATTTTCAAGCGCATCATCAATTTGTCCCAATTTAATCTGAAGCGATACCAAATGTTTCAAATGGTCGGCACGCCAAACAGCATCACGTTCTGCAAGAATTTTGTACAGATCGGCGGCTTTTCCTCCGTCGCCATTTTGTTCAAATAATTCAGCGGCAACACGAAGCAGCCGATAACTGGGCGGTTGCACTGTTGCCAACGCTTTTTCAATAGCAATGGTTGCCGCGTAACTTTTAACTTCCGCCTGACGATAAACCGCAAGACGCCAAAACAGACGAACAAGCAAAGCAGATTGGTTGTTATTGTTGTCATTATTATTGTTATTGTTTAGCATCTCTTCGATATGTTTTTCAAGAATTTTTGTTGCGGCGGCGAGTTTTTGTGTCGATTTTAGAAACCGGACTTCTTGTTGCAGAAACGATTCAAATTGTTCTTCCGTTTCGATAAGTCGTTCCGCCTGTGTTAACTGGAGTGATGCTGTTTCCAAATCATCTGGTTTACCTCTTCGAATCAATGCTTCAACAAACCGCCATTGTGCTTGTAAATCATTCGGAAAAAGTTCGGCGGCATGTTGAAATGTTTCAAAGGATTCTGTAACATAACTAAACGACAATAGAAGATTCCCTAATTGTGTCAGATTTTCAAGAGTTTGTTTACCGTTTTCCGCAAGCGGACGCAATGTTTCGAGAGCCTTTTCTTTTTGTCCGCGTGCGTGATAGAATATCGCCAGATATTCACGATAAGAAGAATCGTCCGGACGAAGTTCCACCGCATGGCGGTAAAATTGTTGCGCTTCGTCATAAATTTTGTTGCGGAATAAAAGATCGGCAACTGTTACTGCTGCAACAGGATTATTGGGGTCGGCATCGGTTATTTTCGTCCAGATTTTTATTGATTCCGTTTTACGGGTTGATTCGTCCATTTCCGTATTTTGCAAAACAAGTTGCCCCCAATGGGAAAGATAATCGGTACGATTAGGAGTAAGACGATCAACGGCTTCATATTGTGTAACAGCAGCCGCAATTTCTTTTTGTTCGGTTAAAAGGTCAATCAATGTCAAACGCAACGGCACATTGGACGGCGTTTTTTCAATGGCAGTCGTTAGCAATTTCCGTGCTTCATCGGGTTGCTTGAGTTGCCGTAACGTCAAAGCCAAACGCCGGACAGATTCAAAATCAGCCGGATGTTTTTCGAGACGTTTACGGTAAAATTCCGCCAAACCGGTTTCGTTGCCTTTTCGCACAAAAATCCGGTCAATCCGATTCCGCACCGATTCGGCAAACCAACTTTCCGGCGCGAGACGATCAAGCAATGTTTCCAGATCGGTGAGAGCGGTTTGTTCATTGCCCTGTTGTAGTTTGATGTCAACAATCGCCAGCATAAACCGAACACGTGAAAATTCATCGTCGGTTTTTGTAACCAATTTTTCGTACCGTTTTAACGCTTCGCTGTAACGGTTTTCCGATTCCAGAAGTTCCGCAATTTGAACGAGCATTTCAGGATCATCGGGAAAAAGTTCTTCTAATTGATTCCAAACGGCTTCCGACTTTTTGGAATCGCCGAAGCGTTCATAAGTTCGCCCCAATGTTTGTAATACGTTTCGAATATCCGCGCGTAACGGTTTACGTTGTACGGAAAGTTCCAATGCGGTAATTGCTTCGCGAAACCGTCCTTGAGCAATCCGAATTTCACCAAGATAAAACGGCGCAACAGAATCTTCGGTATTGAGTTCTGTTGCCGTTTGAAAAGCGTAAGCCGCTTGCTCCATCTCGCCGCGACGTTCCGCCGCTAAACCGTACAATATCCAAGATTTATTTTGTTTCGGATTTTGTTCCGTGAGACTCCGGCAATGTTCAAGAAATTGTTCGGCATGTCCGGTATCAATATAATAAGTATAAACACGATCAAAAGTTGTTCCGCGACGCGGCGATTTGACCAAAATTTCCCAAAATCGTTCGATAATCCGCTGTTCCCGATCTGCCGGTTCCTCCGCAACAGAAAATGCTGTAACAGAAAATATCTCGACAAAAAAGGAACACAGAATAAAAATACAAAATATCCAATAAATGTAACTGTGTTTACCGGTTTGAATGGCTCGATTTTTTTGAATCATTTTTTGAATTATTTGAGTCAAAGGAAATACTGAATCGTAACAAATCAATAATAATTGATAACAATTCCTGTTTTATTAATCACAGAGAACACAGAAGAGATAAATTATTCTAACTAACTCCTGTTACGCCCCGTCGGTAAAAAGTAACCATTTAGGACGAATCAAAGTCAAAGTGAAATGTTTATTCACGATTTTTAGTCCGTAGGACTTTCACGTGGATAACCTCGTGCAAACGAAGTGCAGCACGGGGTAAACGGAATCTCCTTACAACGAACTGCGTAGCAGTTCAACACGCTCACGGCAAGGATAACTTTTCTCTGTTGAACTACTACGTAGTTCTGGTTATGGTAGTTGCCTAACCCCGTGCTGCGTTCCACTTGCACGGGGTTATCCATGTTAAAGTCCTACGGACTTAGGAATCATGAATAATATATCTTCACCTTGACTTTTTAACTACGGTGCGTAA
>JAISBG010000145.1 GCA_031266315.1 Planctomycetaceae bacterium
AGTAAACAAAAGCAGTTGTGTTACATTATGGAATTGGTAACGGGGAAAAACGGCGATACGCAAACGTTACGTAATTTGATTTCACCGCAAAAGAAAGTCGCCTCTTTCATTAACGAAAAGCAAGCCGCCGATTTAGTATTGCAAATAGCCGAAGCACTGATGTTTGCACATGAAAATCATATCATTCATCGGGATTTGAAGCCGGAAAACATTCTTATTGATGACCGTTTTGATCCGTTACATGCGAAAGTGACTGATTTTGGTATTGCGGCGTGGCATACTCCTGAAAGAACTGAATTGACATCAGCAACAGCATCGTTTGGAACTTGGGCGTATATGCCGCCGGAACAACATCGTTCTGCGTCAAAAATCGATCATCGTGCGGATATTTATTCGCTTGGCGTGATGATTTATGAGATGTTGACAGGAAGATTGCCGATGGGTGCTTTCGTTCTTCCGAGCAAATCTAATTCGTCATTAAATCCAAACTGGGATAAATTGATAACAACAATGCTTCAACAAGACCCGCGCAACCGTCCGCAAAACATGCAAGAAGTAATTGACCGCGTGAAAGCAATTCAAACTAAGAAAAGTAAAGTAACGGAATTTTCGTTAGAGCGACTTGCGGAATTTGCTATTCGGTGTGTTGTTTCTATGCCGATTTTTGCTTACAGGAACAAGGCGGTTGCGTCTATTTTTTGTGTTGCGGTGTTTGTTTTGGCGATGATTTTTTGGGGAAGTTCTCAAAAGGATGCGGCGGATTCTTCCGACGATGGTGTTGTGGTTCATGTAGAAGATTCACCTCTTCCTGCACCTGTTCCGCCGGAAGAGCGTGTTCCTTCTCCGCCGAGTCCTGTGAAGTCGGAACGTTCCTCTTCTTCACCTGTGAAGGTTGCTAATATTCAATCCGGTCGCCGTGCCAGTGAACGAATGATATTGACCGTTAAGAATGTTGAATATGCTTTTCGTTGGTGTCCTGCGGGAACATTCCAGATGGGCAGTCCTGAATCGGAAACAAGCAGGGATAATGATGAAACGCAACATCGAGTAACCTTGAGTCAAGGATTCTGGATGCAAGAAACGGAGGTAACTCAAGAGCAGTGGGAAAGTGTGATGGGAAATAATCCGAGTAATTTTAAAGGTGGTCGTCTTCCAGTGGAAAAAGTTTCGTGGAATGATTGTCAAGAATATATGAGGAAGTTGAATGCCCTTGTTTCATCAGATTATGAGTTTTCGTTACCGACGGAGGCTCAGTGGGAATATGCTTGTCGTGCGGGTAGTACGACGGCTTACGGTTTTGGCGATTCACGAGAGCAATTGAAAGATTATGCTTGGTTTGGGGCGGTTTTTGTTGAAGAAAGTTTAACGGCGAGTTCCGGAGAGACGACCAATCGGGTTGGTCAGAAGAAAGCAAATGCTTGGGGTTTGTATGATATGCACGGTAACGTTTGGGAATGGTGCAGTGATTGGTACGTAGATTATCCGGTTGGGAGCGTAACCGATCCTACGGGGGCTAATAGTGGTTCGTCCCGTGCGCTTCGCGGCGGGTGCTGGCTCGGCAACGCCGAGTTCTGCCGGTCGGCGTTTCGGAATTACGACCTGCCGTCGGCGGGTCTCAATGGCTTGGGCGTGCGGTGTTCCCTAGTTGACAAAAGCAAGTAAAGTAAAGCAACACGCCTATCCATGACTTAAAAAGTATCAGCCCGCAACGGTGGCAATGAGAACGAAAACAGAAATACTCTCTCCCTCGTTACTGTTGAAATTTTTTAGAATATTAAAGAGACAGAAGTTGGTTGTTAATTTGCGAGTTTGTTGTTAGAATATTATTTAATGGAATTGTAGAAGGTGGGAAAATATTACGTTAGTTTAATATACCCCTCGTACCTTAAAATTAAATTTTATTTTTTGATACCGTAGAACACAGAAATTCAGTAAATTCTTTTTCGTGTAATCCGGTTTAAATATCGCATTGTCAAAAGTAATGAGTATATAAAAAGTACTCATACATTACAAAAAACAATTATTATCTATAAGTTACGAATATGAATACTATAAAAGTTCATTGTAATTCCTGTAATAGAGATACCGATCACAATATAGTGAAGGAGCATCTTGTAATATATGAAGACAAAAAGTATAACACTGATTGGGGAGATAGATATCAGATAATCAGCTGTTTGGGATGTAAGACAGTATCTTTTCGACAGGACTCATGGTACTCCGAAGCCCTTGATGAGGGTGATGGTGATGATGGGGTAGCAAGTGGAACATTTTACCCTCCAAGAAACATCAACGAGCATGAACGGATGTTAGAATACCATTTGTTACCTCAAGACCTTAAACGAATTTACTGTGAAACAGTAGATGCGTTAAACAACCGCCTTCCTACTATTTCTGCTATCGGGTTAAGAACTATTGTTGAAGCTATTTGTTTGGAACAAAAAACAAAAATGCCTAACAAAAATGACCTTGAAGAAGGAATATATGGGCTTGCTGACAAGGAGTACCTTTCTAAAAAACAAGCAGATATACTGCACAAATGCCGTCTTATGGGAAATGATGCAGCTCATGAGATTGTGGCACCAGATACAGATCACCTTGATGCTGCTATTGAAATTGTTGAAATATTGTTGAAAGCAATTTATGTTATCCCAACATTGGCAGAACGGATACCTAATAGGAGTAACAACAACAATAATAACAATAATAATAATAACAAGAAGAGGAATAGAAATAGAAATAGGAATAGGAAGAAGAATAGGAATAATAATCCTATTTCGTAACTTGCTTATTTTTAACAGTTTTTTAAAAACAATCTCGGTATAAAAACAGAAACATTATTTTCGGAATTTTATATCAATATAATCACAAAAATCATCGTTGAGATGACTGATCTGAGATGTTCATTTACGTTTCAGATTTTCAAATGGGAGAAAAATGAACTGGTGAAAAATTTCCACCGGTTCAACTTTCTGAAATATTCCATAATTTTTTTTAACCACAAAGGCGAAAAAGTCGCACGAAGGATTTCGGAAAATGACCTTTGTGCGACTTCTTCGCCTTTGTGGTTGCAAAACAAAAAATAAACAATGTTTAAAAATAAAATTTGTCTGTATTGTGGTATAACGGGGATCGTTTTTTGTTTAGCGGTTTTATTCGGTTGTTCGCAAAAATCGACTGCGGAGAACAAACAACCGGCACAACAAACAATTTCACAATCGCCGCAAGAAAACGAAACAAAAATAACCGAAACAACCGATACGGAACCGTCTGTCAATCTTATCGGTGATATGTTTGATATTGGAATATCGACATTGGAAAAAGCAAGCCGAGCGGAAAGTCCTGCTGATTTGGTGGATGTTGCAGCTGATGGTTTCGATTCCGCGACACGGTCGGCGTT
>JAISBG010000243.1 GCA_031266315.1 Planctomycetaceae bacterium
ATCTTGATGTTCAGGTGGCGAAGCCGACTTACGAAATCACGCGGCTTTTTGAAATGATTGTGGGGCGTATTCAAACGGTGCTGATTATCTTTGCGATTATGGTGATTATCGTTGCGGCAATCGGTATGATGGTCAGTATTTACAACTCCATGAATGAACGCCGTCAGGAAATTGCGATTATGCGGGCGTTGGGGGCAAAACGGAAAACGGTCATGTTTATTATACTTCTTGAATCAATTTTGCTTTCACTGGGCGGTGGTTTGATTGGCATGGTGATTGGTCATGGACTTATCGCCGGAGTGGGACCGATTATTGCTCAGGCGGTGATGGTTGTTGTGAATCCCTGGCACTTTCAATCAGCGGAACTTGTTCTTATTCCCTGTTTAATTTTGTTAGCATCACTTGTCGGTTATCTTCCGGCAGTCGTTGCCTACCGAACCGATGTCGCTCAATCTCTCAATCCGTAAACCGCATTAAAGCGAAAAGAGGTGGGTGACCTTTCGCTGAAAGGTCACGTCGGCGTACTCGCCGACAGTGAACCAGATTAACGGCGGCAAAATTATGACTCAACCAGCGCGACCCTTCAGCGAAGGGATCGCCCACCTGATGGTTGCCTACCTCTATTATTGCTTGTACAAGGAATATTTTAGCCAAAATTCTGATTTCTCCTAAATTCACACTTTTCTTTGTGAATAAAAGAAATAATCCAAAAAAATTGTAAAATCAGTATAAAAGTTAAAATTTATTGCCGATATAGTTCGGTGTATCAAAAGACGGGAATGAGAAGGATTGTGGATTAGGAAAACACCCTCAATTCTCGATCACCAATGTTCCTTTATGTATGGAGTTTTGAAATGCAAGTTAAAGTGTACACGCCGCGAATTATTGAGATTGCCAGCGAATATCTTCCTGCTCTCGCCAAACGAGCCGCCGATAGTCTCGGCGAACGGGCAGGAGAAATCTCCGCAACTCGCGGACATCTTGTCCGGCAAGCAGTTCAGGATGGGTTAATTCGGGAATTTGACGACTTAATCGCCGAAGATGGAACGGTCGATCTGGTTTGCGACCCCGGAATGGAAATCCCGCTCGAACTCGAAAATCAAACCCTGACCTTAACGGAATTGCTGGAGGCTCTCCATTACAAACGAAGTTGGTCTGAAATGAAATCCAAAAACGAAGCGGCTTGAGGTTTCTATGACAAGCAATCTCTCTCAAACGGCACGCCCTGTCGCGATTTCTTTCAAAGATTTTCGTGATGAGGAAATTGTCGATTTTTTTGCGAACGAAAGCCGAATGTTTCACCCGGAAATCAAACCCAATAGTTTTGGTCGCAGCCGGTTGGTGGGCGCACCGCATTTCCCAATGGAACGTAAAGGAACAGCCGCATTTCGTGTTTCGTTTTGCACAAACGGGCTACAGCAAGAGAAGTACTCTTCCCGCAATGGTATTTTGCGGACGGACTCGGTGGGAACAATTCCGGTTCCGCCGGACATTTTCGCGTTCGCAAACGAAACCAACGCTCGAACTATTACCGCCCAAAAACATTCTTCCGGAAATTATTCCAAAAAGCCGAAACGAAAACCTGTCAAAACAATTGAACTCTCGTTCGCAAAAACATCTCAACCATTGGCTTCGACATTGATGTCGGCACGGATCGATAGAAAACAAGCGGTCAAAATAGTTTGCAACCCTTTGGAAAACGAAACGAAAAAAACCGCCCTTTGTTCCGCCAATACACCCGTCAAGGAAACTGAACCTGAACCTTCAGAAAATACGGAACTTTCGGTAAATGTAAATACGGCAAAACAGTTGTTCGTACCGGTTCGGGAAACGGACGCACAACTTGACCGGTTGATTGAAACATGGTCACGGCTTTCACCACAACTCAAGGAAACAATTACAACACTCCTTGAAGTTTCCGAATCCGAATAATTCTGAATAATTCTAAATAATAGAGATGATTTTATTACGTACATTATTTTCTTGCTCAGTAGGATTACAAGTTTTTCCGTAGCCGTTCACGAAAAATCAAGGTGAAGGTAATGTTATTACTTACGATTCCTAAGTCCGTAGGACTTGAATATGGATAACCTCGTGCAAACGAAGTGCAGCACGGGGTATTGAGTAATACGCCACAACACACGGAACTGCGTAGCAGTTCAATAGAACAAATGTTTTCTGTTGAACTGCTACGCAGTTCGGAGAAAAAGGGGGAAGGTTGCCTACCCCGTGCTGCACTTCGTTTGCACGGGGTTATCCATGTACAAGTCCTACGGACTTAATAATACACATTTTACCCTTTTACCTAATAGTTGCTTTGATGTTTCGTGAATGGTTACAAAAGAAGTTGCAATCCTACTGTTTTTGGTAATCAATCTTGCGAATCGTTAATAATCTGGTATTCTTATGAATAATTGGGTTAAGTATCTATTCACAATGTCAATAAATTGGAGAGTCCAATTTATCTGTTGATCGGAATTGTTATGAAGGAATTGCTATGAATTTATTCAGTAGAACATTTTTTGTGACGGTTTTGGTTGTCGGTGTTTTTTACGTTGTTTTCGGTAACGCTCAGGTATTTTGTCAGGATCATTCGGTTCTTCCTCCCGGAGTTGCCCATACACATTCGCAGGAAAACATCGTACAAAATTCAGAGCCGTCGTGGACGCAAAACATGATTAAAAACGAAGACCGTTTTTTCGATTTCAAAACGGTTGCCAAGAATGTTCACGCTGAACACCGTTTTGTTCTCAAAAATCCTTTCACGGAACCGGTTCATATTGCTAGCGTAACCTCAAGTTGTTCATGTACTTCGCCTTATATTCTGGACGGCAAGGAAGAAATTCAGACTTACGAAGAAACCGCTATTGTTGCCCGATTTCGGACGGATTTGTATGAAGGTCCCAAAAACGCAACTCTTACGGTTGTGATTGACAAACCTTACCGTGCGGAATTTCAGTTGAATGTACGCGGTGAAATTCGTTCGGATATTTCGATAGAGCCGAATCTTGTCAAACTCGACAATATCAAAGAAGGCGAAGAAACAACGCGAACTCTTAATATCGTGTACACCGGTTCCAATTCCTCTTGGAAAATTGTTGATTTTAAAAGCAATAACGAACATCTTACCGGAAAAATCCTTGAATTTCAGCCGACACTTGGAAAGATTACGGCAAAAGTTCAGGTGTTGCTCGACGCGGAAACTCCACGCGGACATTTTATTGATCGTCTGTTTTTGGTTACGAATGACCATGAAAGCCGTCGGGAAATTCCAATTCTTGTTCAGGGAACAGTTGGAACGGTGATCAATATCACGCCACAAACAGTTTTTTTCGGTTATCTGAAAACGGGAGAAGAATCGTCCATTAAGAGTGTGATTATTCGGGGGAC
Source organism: Planctomycetaceae bacterium (assembly GCA_031266315.1). Taxonomy (GTDB): domain Bacteria; phylum Planctomycetota; class Planctomycetia; order Pirellulales; family Thermoguttaceae; genus WRKP01. The sequence goes on from JAISBG010000243.1 coordinate 3,391, forward strand.
GAAACCTTTTCGAATCAAAAAACTCCTTTGCGATAATCCCAAAGTCGAAATCAATTACACACCTCAAGAAGAGAGTCCGCCGAAAATTATTTACAAAATTCCGATTCGTTACACCAATCCCGCCGAAGGAGAAGGTTCGCCGACGGACGGCAAAATGCGTGCGGAAATCAAAATCGAAACCGACATTCCCGATTTAACGCCAACTTTTTTTGTTACGACGGCGATTAAAAACGAAAATGAATAATTACCGTATTATTTAATTTTTCTGATTCTATCGGATTAGGCGTTTTATAACGGAATCGTAAAATAATTGGTAATATTTCAGCGGAATTTTTGTTAAAGGTGGGCAATCCTCTGTTGGTATGTAGATTTTCAACTCTATGATTCGACGTAAATTCCTAATTTATAAGAAGTTATGCAATCGTTGATTGTTATGCAACTCATAAATTACACTATTCACAAAACTATATTGAAGTCAATCGAAGGCTATCATTTTTCTGGATATGGATTTATGACGACATTGAAAGTCGGGGGAAAGTTGTCGGGCATTTGGAAATGTCCAGAGATGTCCAAAAATGTTCAGATAATAATAGAGCACAAAGAAAAAACCGAACGGGTGAAAAACATAGAAAACACCTGTTCGGTACACGCAGAAAGAAAAATTGGGTCGGAGTTATTGTGTCGTTGGATTGATGATTTCAAAAAAAACCATGCCCAATCAAACAACCACTCCCCACGTCCGACTAGGGTTGTTTGCATTGCCGTTGTCGGAGGTGATAATAACATATTTTTTGTTTGTTTCGGTTTTGCACTTCTTTAATAAACAATAATTTATTCTCAACACAATAATCAAAAAAATATTGCAACACCGTTTGTGTGTATTTGTAGTTCAAACGTTCCTTGACTTGTGCTAGTGTTGCCTTTTTCATTTTTCGGATGACCGCAAAAATTGTACGGCGAAATTTTTTGTCGTGCAAAATGGATTCATCAATTTCTAAAAGAGGTTCTTCATTTGGGGGCGGGGTCTCAAATATGCTTTGTCCGTTTTCAATACGATGTCGATATTGTTCAATTAATAACATCTTTTCATAGGATTCCGCATAACAATTTTCGTGACGCGATAAATCGTCATAAGAGATGCGACAAGGTAAGATGTAACCATTTTGTTCTACCAGCATTTTTAATCCAAAAATAAACGGCGTAATTTTTTGATTTCTTTTTTACTCGCACTTCCGGGGTCCGCAGAATCCAAACATACATTAATTGTTTCGCCCGAAAAGATACTCAATTCACGGCATAATTGTTTTGCCTGCTCTTGCGTGTCCGGTTCATTGTCGAAACAAATAACCCGACGTGCAAATTTAGAGATTCGATATTTTTGCGCTGGTGTTACCGCTTTGTCCAAAACGGTCACCGCATCAACACCAACATTAAACACATCGAAAACACTCCCGTAACAATAACCGTATCATAGAACGTCTGTTATTGTTCTCCGTACAATAACGTTTTAACCGGTAATTTTGAACTATTTCAAAGGTTTGGATAAACGCAACAGATTCTTTCATAAGTGATTGTATATTGATACAATAGTCATATCTAACCTATTGTTTCGAATATTGTTTGGAAAACAATCCGGTTCTATCTCATTTTTTATGATTTTTAACAAAAATGTTGTAATATTCATATCGTATTTATTGTAGAGACCACAATCGTAATTAAAATAGACAATTGACCAATTATTCGGTTCACCATCAGTAACCCATGCAATATGTTCACCCCAAAGATCACCTCCACATAATAACAATCCATTTTTTTCTGGAAAAACCTGATGCTTTACCAGTGGTAGATAACCAGAAAAAAGACTCTTAAGTTGCTCTATATTATATTGATGCCACCCCCAAAGTGAACTCAATCCAGAATTAAAAGGACTTACTACGTAGATATGATTATACCATAAACATTCACCATAATGGTGAATATATTCAATATAATCAACTGGCAATGCAGAACCTATAGTATTTTCAACTTGGGTTATATCTTGATTTAGTCCTGTATGAATAGGTCGGTTTGGAGGAGGAACAAGTTCTATTAATTCTAAAAGTGAAGAAAGCATAATAATGAAATTTATTCTAAGATTGATTAATAATTGTTGTGACAATAAATGGCATGCTTTCGACTTGACTATTTCTAACACCAAGCAGTGGACGGCAAAAGTTAGACCCAAAACGGTTGAATATAAGGTGTACAGTTTGATGTTACAAAACATTGATTGACCGTTTTCAATCCATCATCAACCCCTATTAATTGTTCGGAGAGGTGGTATAGAATTGTAACTTGTTTTCGAATCTCACCTTTCTCGAAGCAATTTCTTCCCAATGTTTTTATCGGCAATTGGGATTATTTTCTGTAATCATTTTTATCTTTTTATTACAAAATGATTTAAACTGATGATTCAAAAATTCATGCGTGAATTTCACAAACAACAAATCTTTTTTATTTTTATATTGTAATACAAATAGGAGCCAATCGTATTGGAAATAGCTATGACAAAATCATTATATCACAATATCTAACATAGACATCAAAAAATTTTGATTATTTTAAGAAATTGTCCATTATTTTTTTGACAAATAAGAAATGATCGTATTGGGTTTAAGAATATTTTATCAAAATCAATGACATCGCGGCAAAAAACTTAACATCATTGGTCGGCAAATCGCCAAACAACCCGCAACGTACAGATATTCCAATTCGCTGTATTCCGCTTCGCGTCGAACAATCCAATTCAATCTCCGTACTTGTTGGTCTCGTTCTATTGGTGTTGCGTTGATTCCGATAATTCCTGTTGCGTGAGCTAATTTTGTTTTTGATTCGGAAAAATTCGATTTGTCGAGAATTTTTGTCCGGTAACTTGCAGCATCCGCTTGCGTTGCCGTAACAACTAAGCAATGCCGAGATTGGGAAAGTCCGCGTAATCAATGACAATAACGTCCGGTATCCAACCGGAACGTTCCCAAATATCTAACCGTGATTCAATACCGAGTACACCGATTGAATTGTTTGGATGGACGGATAATCGTAACCGTTCTTCTTCGCCATGCTTTTTGATAAGTTTCCGACATTTTTTAACAGCGTCGTCAGCGGAGATTGCCTCTTTGACGGGTATTTCATTAAAATCAATTTCGATATTATGTTTTGCGTCAACTTGCAATGCGTTAGGGATTTTGAACACACCAATCTTTTTGGGAATACCGGTAATCCGTAACATCAATCGAATCATCACTTGATTCTGACTCATATCGCCAACCTCAAAAAAAGCGACTTTACGTTTTTCCTGAACGGCACGCCATGCCAAGTCAAGCAACCACATACTCTTTCCGGTTTTTTCCGCAGCAAGAAAACCAATAAGATTATCGCGGCTTAATGAATCGCCGAAAAATTGGGAAATATCATCTTCGCCTTGCTTGTTAAAATGAATCAATTGTTCTGAGGTTGTTTCAAAGGCTTGACGAATTGCCGGTTCGTTACGAATTGGATCAATCCCCAAGTCCGCACCAAGTTCAACACGTTGGAATGAATTAATCGCGTCAAGACTATCCTCCAGTTTGCTGGTTTGGATTCCGGCTTTAATTTTGTCCGCAATTTTTTCAAGCCGAACCTCCGTAAAATACCGGCTGGCTTGGTCGATAAGATAATCACGGTTTTGAATGGGGTCTTGTTCCGATTCAAAATCGAGAGAGGATAATAAATCGTTTATCTGTTGCGATAACTCTTTATTGGGATTTTTATCTTGGAACGATTGAAAGCGAGAGAGGATTGCCTCGCGCGGCGCAACTCCATATTTTGTGTGGTGTATAACTGCCCATTTGCCTATCAGATTGGCAATATCCGTGCGGAAAAAATTAAAATGTTTCGACGTATCCAAAGATGCGGACACCGACGACGCAACAACATCATCGGTAATCATACCGATCAAGATACGCCGTTCAATTTCGGCATTAAAAGATTCAACTTCCATGCAATATTATCTGTTTAGAAAAATGTTGACTCTCTACTTCAAAGTGTTTTGAGTAGTTGTCTGATATTATACTGCAAATCACTGTACGGGCATTTTTCTAACAAATAATTCAATTCTTCTTTCGCATCGTTTAATATCTCTTCATCTTTATATTCGTAATCTTGAAGAGTATCTGTAAGATATTTTAATTCTTCTTCAATTGATTTTCGCTGAACACGATAGATAATCTTTTCAATTTCTTCAGGACTTAAAGTGGTGTTGTCTTCACTTTTGTACGATTTTACGTAGGACGGTTTTAACATTTTAATCGTCATCATCAACCCAATTATTGACAGGTGTTTCAAAATGGACAATCGACCAACGGTTTTCAAAATTTACAATTGTGTGCAATTTTCGGAATCGGACTTTGTAAAAATTGCCGCCATATCGGTACAATATTACTTAACATCGGAAATGCAATACACTTCCAAACTTTATTCCACCCACCAAGACACACCGACGCGCATAAAACTTTTGCTCCTTCGATTTCCGGTTTAGACAATTTGCTTCGTAATCAAACACCGCGTAGCTTTTTTTTGTAATTGCCGATTTGTTCGAGTGTTTCTTTAATGGTGTCGGTGTCGAATAGAAGTTGTATCGGTTCTTTTGGCGACTCTTCTGAAAACGGGGGCTCCCCCAATTTTTCTATTGCTTCTCTAACATGATTCTCCAACCAAAAATAAGCAACAACACCAGTACCGGTAGGCTTATCCTCTTTGTTTTTATACCCCAATGACATAATGTAGGCAGAATCATAGACCGGACAAACCCACGCATTCCATTGTTTTGCAGGAATTTGACATCCGAAAAAACGATACATATGATCAAGATTTCCGTCGCGCCACAAAAATGTTAGAACCGAATGAGTTGCGAGTTCGCCGATTGGTATGATTAGTTTCGGTTGTAACTCACGTATTGTTTTACCGAGATTCGGCAAACAAGATTCGGCTGCCAATAACGGATAACCTTTTCCATAACAAATAGCCGCCCCTGTCATCCAGCAATCCTGACGCGGTTCAATGTCCGCATTTCTAAGAGCGTTTCCGATAAGGGATATGTTTTTCTCCGGTTTGGCAAATCAATCTCCAGTTACATCAATATACTCTGTTGGTTGCCCGCGAATTAATAAAATCTTTTTGTTACCCTTACCGGAAACAGGAATACGACAGTCATTGATACTATCATTATTACAACCACATTGTAGGCAGGCTGCAAGGAGGGAACGCCTGCGTACCGATGTTGATTTTTTGGATTTGCGTTCAAAAAAAGCCATCGTTTAATGTAATGTAAAATTTACTTTGATTTCTGTTCCGGTGATACCAATGAGGTGATGTACGTGTAAAGCGAATTAGAGAACGTTAAACATTCCGAACATAATTCGCATGTTTTATATTGTCCAACGAGTGTCATAAACAATTTTGGACTAATATTAAATTGTAAATCTTCACCGTCATATTCAATCTTATGGCTACTGTTGTAAAATCCGTAGAAACCTTCACCAAGTATGTACACTTTTTGTTTTTCTCTGGAGAACTGAACATTAATTGTATCAACGCCCTTCAGATTATCTTTGGAAAACAAGAAGCGGTTGAAACGGCTTCTTTCAAACCGGAAGGAAGAGTAATTGTTGCACTTTTACGCTTTTTCGTAAAAACGGCTTCCATTTGCTCGATGTACTCTTCCGTGTAACGCCGACAACTGACGGTCAAATCGTGCTTATCCCTGAAATGTAACCAGTTTTGCGTAACAGCACATTCGGAAACACCAATAGAAACAATATCATGCAACACGCCGTGTCTTACTAAAAACTGTTCACTTATCGGTATTTCGATATTGTAGCGGCACACCTGATCCACATTCGCGGATTCCATAAATTCCGATGTAACGTGAATTGAGGAAAGTTGAAAATCCGTATCTGATTTAGAAACACAACTTTCAACGATTTCCACCGCCTCGACAAATCCTTCCGGCAACGGAAACCACGCGTCATCTTCGGGACGTTCCAGCACATCAATCGGCAAACGTAATTGCGACTCGCATTTAACACCGGACATCGACCGTTTACCTTTGATAAGCAGATTCGCCTCATCTTGCGTAACATCAATCTCCTCGTCCGGTAATTGTTTCAGCAAAATAATCAACGGCTCAGCGATTACCGCTCCGGTAACACCCAGATTAAGTTTAACGAAACAAGCAATTTGTTCATTAAACGAATAGGCTAAACCACTTTTCGCATCAAAAAGAATACAATCACCTTGTTCGATAATTTCTTTTTTTGCAATACCGGGCGATAATGAATTTAAAGAATGTATCAATTCTTCACGATTTACTTTCATACAAAAATTCTCCTAACTGGTTTGAATTGGTTTGAATTAAAATACGTTTACTATTTTATTATCTTGTTTAATGTTTTACGCTAGATGCCGTGTTTCAGCAAATATTCATTTGAAACGATTTTGAACGACGCTGTTGAATAATTACCGCGCTGTTTGAAAACAATACTTTCACGAATCTCATTGGATAGTACACTCTTACCGTTGGCATACGTAATCAATTCCGGTATCGGCATTTCTGGAAAATGATGACTGACATCAAGTGTCGGAACATGATTTAATTTCAGGTCTTTTGCAATTGCGTGTTCCTCCGTGAATCCGGTTTTAAGACAATTCTGATACATGCCCCACCACAGCGGCGGAAGATTCTGTGTCAAAAACTCACTTGATTGCTCCACTTCGGAAAGTAGTTTCATGTACTCTTTGTCCATATTATTGTTCTCCTATTATTTTGTAATCAGACATAATTTATCTTTTTGTTTCTGTGTTGATTTTTTGCGGATGCTTTGTTTTTTATCTACTGCAATAAATCTAAATTTACTTAAAACTTTATCCGACACACAAGAAACATTAGAATCCAACTCATAACGATTATCCGATTCCAATTCATAATCAAAATTAATTTCAGTTGACGATTTCATAGCACTATTAAATTGATTAAATTGACTAAATAGCCTAGCCTAATGATTTTCGATGATACGGTTTTTTGTCAAACCAAGTTTTACCCAAGTCAGCGACTTCCGCTTCAACTTCCATTGGAACAATAATCCACTCCCAATGTTTTCTCAATTTTTTTGTCATAATCGTTTCGGCAACTTCTAAAAATGTATCTAATTCATCGGCAGGTGAATCAGCAACAATACTGTCATGAATTTGTCCAATTAGTAATGTTTTCAAATCATACTTTTTAATTGTTTTCTGAAGTTGAATCAAAGACCACAGCAAACAATGGAACGCAGACGATTGCGCGGGAATGTTAAGAATTTCGTTACGAGTAAAAACACCCGAACATCGGAAGCCTATTGGTGTTTCAACATAACCGTTTTTCAAATATTGATTCCATGTATCTTTTTTCCACTGACCGTAAACTACAAACCGATTCCCTCAAAAATCCGCTTCGATATTTTTAATGTGTTCATAAAAACTGCCCGGATTCGGTATTCCTTCCTCATTTATTGTTCCAAGTTTTCCCAATTTGACGGATTGTAAATGAGTCATTAACGGAACACCGTCTGTTGTCTCTGGATTTTGTACACGTGCTTGATCCCAAATTCCCTCCGCAAGACCTTTCCACCAAGACCCGTAAAACGCAGCAAAATTAAATCCGCCTTTACTGATATTACGAATCGGTTTGGACACTCGTTCCGGCGATAACTTGAATATCTGTACCGACATATCTCTGTGCATGTCAGAGTTAGGATCTGTAACATATTGTATCAGTTTAGGGTCTTTATTAATACACGAATTACATCGCACTTCCACCGAACTATAATCGACCTCTACAAAATGATTGCCCGGTCTTGCAATAAAATATTTTCGTACAATCTCCGATAGTTTTTTATTACGTACCGGAAAATTTTGGAAGCTGGGGGAGTCGGAATTGTGTACGCATATTTCATTCGCAATAAAATTATGAAATTCTTCAACTTGAATATCATAAACATCAACCTCTTTTTTCAATACATGATAATCATAAATTACCGTTTCGTTCTCTTGTCCATGTCCGTAGGGATTTAATGCCAAAATTTTACGGCTTTTTCTTTTATTTTCCGGTTTGAAAAAATTAATAGCCTTTACATAAATTCCGTTTGCTGTACGAATTTTATGCTCTGGTGTTAAATCAATGTAGCGATAGGTGCCGCCGTGTTGGGAGAAAAAATAAAATCCAATTCGTATCACCTTTTTATGTCCCGTTTTCCCCGCCCAAAGAACAGACCGCGATGTCAGTTTAAGTTTGTTATCAAAACAAAGAACATAATCACCCTTTTTAATCTCTTCTATCGGTACTTCTATTGGGTTTTTGTTACCTTTACGAAAAACCATAATAAGAGTACCTTTGGCTACACAACTTGACCGATAGGTCTGTACAGTATTCAAATTAAAAAACGGATGTAAAATACCGTTACTGTCAACTTCATCGGCAATTCCTTTAAGGCTGGTGTTCAATACTTTTTGCAACGACATGTACTGAACGTAATCTTTGACAAACGGCAACTCAATATCTTGTAACGAAACTTCAGACACCTCCGGCGCGCCATGCTCTGTGTAAATTCGACACGTGTAACCAAGATTGCCGTCTTTAACGTTTTTAATATTCTTGAACAATACCGTACCTAATTGATGCCGTGAAGTGATTTTTGCCTTGTCTTTATGCATGCGTTTCCACACTGACCACTCTTTCGACAACTTCATCTGCTTTTCCAATTCCACAATATCCGACTGTACTTGTGCCATTGTTTGTTTCAAATACGGAACATCAATACGAATCCCATTTATTTCAACTTCCGATAAACACAACGCTCCTTGTAGCAATAAATCAACAGCGTCTTGTGAAATAGGTGTTAGCGGCATTTTAGGTACGTCTAAAAATTAATAACAAATAATAGAGTTGCTCCCTAACGGAAAAAGGAATAGAATAATAGAAATTCCAAAACCATTTTCCAACCCTAATCCGAAAAGGAGCATTTTAATTAATAATTAATATGGAATCTAATTTTGATGTTGCCACTATCCTTAAAATCGCAGATAAAATAAAACAATTAAACTGTGAACAGATACGTTTTACTGATACATTTATTGACGGAAAACCACTTGAAGCGTTTGGGCGCATCATTTAAATCAAGTTTATGTAACACTATAGGACACATAACAATCTCTTTTCATTTACCATAACAAAAAACTTAAAAATAATTGAAATGCTAATCTTCATAAATCGCATCGTGAACCGCTTTATGAATTTCCTTATAAGCGTCCGACCAGCCGGTGATAAGAAATAATGACGCCATATCTTCCTTCACTTTTTTGATATTTTTCAGAATACTTCGGCGCAACGATTTAATCTTTATCTCATTATCTGTTTCAATCGGAGAAGGATCATCGGCGTTTAATTGTGATTGTTTCATTTCTTTTACTGCCGCATGAATTGTTTTATCGCCGCGCTTAATGGCTTCAACAGTTTCCGGCGAAGCGTTTTCGCGAACCCTTACCGCATCGCGAACCGAACACTCGGAGACATTGAGCGATTCAGCGGCACTTCGTTGAGTTACTGCCGGTGCATTCGACGGTCGATACGCAGAAATCTCCGCCGCAACCATAGAACGTTGCGATTCCGATAAATGCCGACGACAAATGTTTTTAGAAACAACAAACCCCAACGGGTCATCACCGGTATAGTTTTTGTAGCGCGGTTCGATACCGACATTCTCACAGGCGATTGCGCGATTTCGACCATCGAGAATTTTACCTTCGTGTAAAGTAATCGGTGTTCGCAATCCGTTGTTGGCAATATCGTTTTGTAATTCTCGCAGTTCAGCGTCGGTACACGGCGGGAACATCATACACAACTTGTGAAATTCGTACTCTGCCATCGGTTTAATCTCCTTCGATGTTTTGGTTTGGTAGGAATTATTTGACAAAAAGATGTCGAAAATGTATCTAGGTTATCAACACAGATATAAAAAATTGTTGATGATTGAGAACGGCGATTAGTTCAAAAATTGTTTAATCGCCTAAAATTTTTCACCGGAAGCAAAACCAGATATTTCTTTTACGGCTATTGCGAATCACTTTCTAAAAGAGTTGTCGGCTTTTTTTCGCTCATACTCATATATTAAGCAGATTTTCTATCTCTTTTGGAGACAATGCCATGCCCTGTTTCCGTTCAAATGTGGTGAACTCATCTCCGTATTTGTGTTTGAGAAATTTACAAATACGAGTTAGTTCCACGTCCAAACTGCCAAACAACGACTCAAGAGCCAGTATATCCATTCGGTCATTTCGTAACTCTTTATGAGTTTTCCCGCTAACAGAATTTCGCACGACTTGATACAACCACTTTTTCGCCGTCGTTAAATCAATAAAACGTTTCGATATATTTAATGGCGGTTCACAACACGCAAGATATTCCGCATTGCTTTGTGTAACAACACTGCCTACTATTTCTTTTGTGTCTTGATTTGCTAATATCAATCTAGTATCAACAACATCATCAACAGAATACCAACACAATGCAGTATTTTCAGTTTGCATAATTATTTTCCTTATAAATTAAATATTATTTATTTCGCATACAATTAAATATATTCTGTTAAAACCTTATCAAAAATTTCCCTGTTACTAAAATATCGCTTTGCGTTGTCAACGACATACTCTAACATCTTTTGGTCGTCAATGTCGTACAAATTCGTTATCTTTAATTGATTATCCACAACATTTGTAGGTAATACACCATACAATTGTCCGATAGCAGTATTCAAAAATGCGGGAATTATCAAATCTATCCCTTCAAATGAAAGCTCTACCTTATCTCCATTTTTAAGTGAAGGATAAATAATATCGTATAATTTTTGTCCGTCATCAGTACAAACACAAAAAACATCACCTACAGTATCAATAGTTTTAATTGTTTTCATAATGTCAATATCACCGGATCAGCAACCGAACAATAATTTTCAATTGTAAAATCAATAAGCATAAAACCCTTTTATTTTTATGATAGAACACAAACTGTTTTTTTTTGTATATTATCAGCCGTTTCAATTTTTAATCTAATTTTACCAAAAGGATAATTTATTATGTCAAATAACAATTTAGCCGACATTAGCATGTTCGAATCGTTACAAGCAAACCAGCATGCGCAAACCGGAATAAGTCAGATGGCTGTGTTCAATGATTTGAATACACTAAAATCATTAGTAACAAAAACAATTGATGCGGATAAAAAATTCGATGCGGCACAAGCCTATTTTCTTAAACTTGACCGCATAAATTCCCCGCGACGGGAAGAATCCAAAATTATGGATGCAGAACGTGTTTCAGATAAGGCGGCGGATGAATTTAATGCCATTTGCAAAACGATGAGAGCACAAGCGATCACTGAACGTGCAAGAATAATAAAAGACAAAGACGATAAAGAAAAAGATGCATATAATGCTATTATTAAACCATTAATAGCCGCAGGGTATAGTGGGTTTGACCTTATAAAATAAAATCCACAAAATCTTACTGCGGTATCTTATAGTTTACTAATTTTAATGTGCCCATTGTGAAATTCTTTTTTGACACTCTTCAATGGGCAATCGACTTCCCTGATTAAGAAGTTTTTGAAGTTTGGCAGACATTGTTTTCATGGGGATAATCTCCTTCTCCACAAATTGATCAAAAACCCAAAGCAAACCATGTACTTTGATTTTTCTATTTTTTGCACACTGTCGCAATTTACCATCACCACTTAATAGATACGCTGTACTTCCTAGTTTTTGCGTTAGCCATAAAGCAGAACAATCCGGCAAACTTACTCCGTTTTCAGATATTAAAATTTTAAAAATTTGATCTAATTGTCCCGCTGTTAATACGTGACATTGAAGCATACCCGCTTGTACGTACTGTTGTATCGGCTGTTCAACCTCACGGAGGATAATGTCTGTCGTATGATTTTCAAACCCAAGAGAAAAGAACGACTTTATTAGACCAGCCTCAAAAAGATCAATTAAAATATTAGCATCATGCACGATAATCACGAAATAAATTCTACCTCCCGACGAAATTCTACTAATGTTTTTTTGGCAAGAGCAGCACATTTGGAAAGGCTCAATACCTCTATTGCAGCAGCGCGTTGAAGTAGTTGTTCAAACCGATTACTGGTTTCTTCGGTAGCGTATGCGCCAGGTTCCTGTTTTCGCCACCCCCATTTATTGTATTTAATACGAAAACTTCTATAAAATAAGTCTGAAATGAGTTTTAGGTCTTTTGCCCTCGCCATAATAGCCGCAATAGAAATTCCATACCCTTCCTTAATGTCTGTTAGCTCTTTCTGCGTTAGACGGTTTCGGTTTCCGCCAAATTCGGCAACAAACACCTCTTCGGGAACAAGCATTGCCCCTGCAAACCGATGACAAATTTTTTCTTGTTCTTTTTCAGGAAAATGCGGGGCAATTTTCAAAAGTAAATGTCCAACTTCGTGGAGTGCAGTGAATCGAAGACGATCCGTTACATATTGTTTATTCAAAACAAGAACTGGATTTGAACCGCGATAACCTGAAAAACCATCTAATTTTTCATCAGTGTCCATGAGAAGGATTT
>JAISBG010000215.1 GCA_031266315.1 Planctomycetaceae bacterium
GATTTTGTTATATAAAACCGTTATTCGAGTCGGCAAAATATCGTAATATTGCCGGAATGTTATACGACATATCTATAAAAAGTGTATAAAATATTGACACAAATTTCAATCATGCGTTATTTGGAACGATTTGCGATTACACCGGAGTTATCAAGGATTCTTGTTCGCATTGCAGACATGAAGAAGAGGATTGGATTATTATTTTATGAGATTTTTTCTTCGTTATCAGGATCAACTTACGATTATTTTTTTTATGGTTTTCTTTTTTGTTCTCATCTTTTCTTTTTCTGTTTCTCAGAAAGAATGGAAACATGAACAAAAAAAGGAATATCAGTTTCAGGTGGACATCAATACCGCCACCATAGAAGAGCTTCAGATATTGCCCGGTATTGGGGAAAAGTTGGCGGAAGGGATTGCGGTGTATCGCGAAACAGAAGGTCCCTTCAACGATCATCATGAAATAATGAACGTTAAAGGGATCGGTGTCAAAAAGCTTAATACGGTTAAACCGTATCTACGCGACCTTCCATGAGTTACTCCAAGCAACTCAATTAACGACTAATTTTACGCCGAATAAACTCGTAAATTTCGTCAACCAAATGGATTGGAACGCGAATTACTTTGGTTTCACAACCAAATTTTCCGGTTCCTTTGGGGCGTCCTGCACCGGAACGTTTCGATGAACGTTTGGCAGAAGCTTTTTTCACAACGGCTTTTTTAGGCATGGTTTTAATAATTGTTATAGGTGGGACTGATAAACGAACGACTATTAAAAAGCCGTTCCCAATAAGCACAAGTAAAGAATTTTTTGGAATTTTTCACTTGCGATATTATATTATACAAAAATAAAATAATAAATCAAGGGGGAATTGGTAAGAAAATGATACAGTTACGGATTTTTTGATAAAAAAATTGAAAAATTGGGAAAAATAATGTTGCTGATAAGCCGAAATGTTTCGTATTTAGTGTTTTTGGGTCAATTTTTTGGTCAATATTGATAAATATTGGTTGGTTATTTATTGATAAATATTTATTGGTTTATTTATTAGTTTTTTCTAAAGTTTAGGGGCTGGCTTGGAGCATTCGGCGAAGACAGAGCAATGCGTCCGGAGCAATACGATCATCGACACGAATAATATTTCGTTTCAAGCCGGATTCAACTGATACAAGCATTGCCGCTAGTTTGGGAAGTTCGATCAGCCCCATTGTTTCACAATAACTCGGTTGAAACGCCAAATTGACGATTGTTTTATCGGGATTTTGCTGTGCTAATCGTTCGACAAAACGCGATTCCGTACCAACCGCCCACTGGGAACCGGCAGGCGATTCGGTGATTTGTTTCAAAATAAACGCTGTTGAACCTGATTCGTCCGCTTTTTCGACCACATCGCGCCGACATTCCGGATGAACAATCACCCGAATCTTCGGAAACGCCTTACGAATTTCGTCAATATGACCTGCAACGAATTTTTGGTGGACACAACAATAGCCGTTCCACAAAATAATTCGGCTGTTTTGAATCTGTTCTGTAGAATTTCCGCCGAAATCGGATTCATTACTGTTCCACAAAGACATTTGTGATTCGTCAATTCCCATTTTTATCGCGGTATTTCGTCCTAAATGTTGATCGGGAAAGAATAGGACACATTGTCTTTGCGAATTTTTTTGCAACGCCTCCCGGAGAACAGCGCGGGCATTGGTGGAAGTGCAGGCAATACCGCCGTGCCGACCACAAAACGCTTTCAGCTCTGCGGTGGAATTAACATAAGTTACGGGAACAATTTCCTGAGCGTCAAAAAGGGTTGTCAAGGAATTCCAGCAAAGTTCGACTTCCTGCCGTGTCGCCATCTCCGCCATCGAACAACCGGCATCAATGTCCGGCAAAATAACATCAACCCGGCGTCCATTACGTTTCGCGAGATTTTCAGGACTATTTGCCAGAATATCCGCTGTTTCCGCCATAAAATGGACACCGCAGAAAATAATCGTTTCACAGTCGGTATTTTGCGCCGCAGCTGCACTAAGTTGGAAACTGTCGCCCTGCATATCGGTATGCGCAACAATTTCTTCCCGCTGATAGTGATGACCAAGAATCAACAGTTTTTTTCCCAAACGTTGCCGGATTGCATCAATTTCACAGTGTAAATTACTCTGCAAATTGTCTTGAAAATGATCCATAAATTGAATTTTGATAAAGCGGGAACAGACTCTGTTGCGGAATCACCAGTCAGAAATGAAATCACCAAACCAATCAAACAACATTTTTTTTAATATATTCTTAATATATTAATGGTCTTATTCGGCTATTGCGGTTTCTAATTTTACCGGATTTGGCGTCTAAAAACAAAATTGGTGTAAATAATAGTCCTTGATATGTGTAAGTACGGATATTACGTAAAATAGTTAAACATACAATATTTACCCATTTGTTGCTAACAACTTGTTTTTACAATCAGTAGGATTACAAGTTCTTTTGTAACCGTTCATGAAGCATTAAAGCAAATATTTGGTAAAATGTGTATTATTAAGTCCGTAGGACTTGTACATGGATAACCCCGTGCAAACGAAGTGCAGCACGGGGTATTGAGTAATACGCCTCCTTCTACCGAACTGCGTAGCAGTTCAACAGAAAACACTTGTTCTATATTGAACTGCTACGCAGTTCCGTGTGTTGTGGTTACGTTTTCCCCGTTCAAGTCCTACGGACTTAGGAATCGTAAGTAATAACATTAACCTTGACCTTGATTTTTCGTGAACGGCTACAGAAAAACCGGCAACCTACTTTTTTACAATTATTTTACCATTCCGTTGTGAAACGCTTAATCCGGTAGAATCAGGAAAATTTTATTTCCAAACGGAATTTATTTTCCAGAGTTTTATACTTTCGAGAACAACATTGCCGCTCACGGCGATTCCTTTATAAGCGGTGTTAATCTTGGGAACAAAACATCGGGCGATTTGTATTTCACCGTTTTGCGCGAAAAGTTCTATCGAAGTTCGATCAACAAGGATTCGTAATTTCAATTTACCCTTCTGTAACGCAAGCGGAGCATGAATTTTTTCTAACACAATTTGTTGTTCCGCAACGTGATATTCAATTTGTTGACCGACAACATCAATCAGCAATTTGTCCGCATTACCGGCATCGAGAATAATTTCCATGTCGAAAATTTCTTCTTCAAACGGAATCAATGTTTCCTGACGCGAATCGACGATAATATTATAAAATTCTTTGAGACTGCCGCGTAATAATTCGAGTTCTTTGACCGGTTCCATGAAAAGCCGAACTCCTTGCGGTGTTGTTCGGAGCGTTAATTCGCGGGGAATGGTATATTGTTGATTGAACGGCATACCGGAATATTTTCCGTCCCGCATCCACGACAACTGAATACGCCGTCCGTCCGCCGCATCACTGAATGTCATTGCGGCATAATCGTTACCGCCGTATTTATTGGTTTTATTGATTTTATTAATTAATAGTTCTGTTTCGCGTTTGAATTTTTTGCCGTCAAACGAACCGAGCAAATATTTTCCGTCTGCTCCCCAAAAGACCCACTTCGTGTTTGCCGTGTTGCCGTCCACCGGAAGCGGAAAAAAATCGGGACATTCCGAACAACCAAGATCGTTAATATCACAAATTTTGTCCCATGTTTTCAAATCCTTCGAAACAAAAAGTGCGTAATTTTCCTTTTCCATGTACAATGCCATAATCCATTGTTTCAAAGGTTCGTACCAAATCACTTTGGGATCGCGATTTCCGACCGTTATTTGCGGTAACACCGGATTGTGTTCATATTTTTGAAACGTTTTTCCGGCGTCAACGGAATACGCGAGACCTTGTGTCATTTTGGCACCAAATCTGGCACTTCCGCCGCTTGCTGTGTACATTAAAACAAGTGGTTTTTCTTTTCCGTTCTGAAAACCGGAGGAATTATTCCAATCGACAACACCGCTACCGGAAAATATTGTTCCGAGTTTATCGGGATGAATTGCCGCCGGATGTTCTGTCCAATGTAACAAATCGGGACTTGTTGCGTGTCCCCACGTCATATTGCCCCAATTGGTTCCGTAAGGATTATGTTGAAAAAAAAGATGCCAAACGCCGTTATAATAAAGCAAACCGTTCGGGTCGTTGATCCAGCCGGTTCGCGCGGTGAAATGAAATTGCGGTCGAAAACGTTCCGTATAAACCGTTTCCTCTTGTGATCTTTCATCATTTTGCCGTAACAAATCAAGACCTTGCGAATCCTGCGGAACTTTTTCGGCAATGACGGTTAATTTTTTTCCTTTCCAATTTCCGATTTGAAAATCGGCGTAGAAATCCGGAGTTCCTGTAACAGTGAGCGGACAAACAAATTCCTGTTGCCAAACGCCGTCAACTTCAACACGAATCCAAGTTGTCGGGTTATTCATCGTAACAGGAATATGCAAAAACTCTTTTTCCGCGATCAAATGAATTTTCTTTTCTACCGGTGCTTTCCGTTGATCCGTTTGAATAATGTGATCAATATTAATATGTCCCCACGAACCGCTTGTTTCGTCGATGATTTCGATGGAACCTTCTTTGCTTTGAAATTCTGTAACATCCCAATCGAACCAATCAAGATTTTCACTGCCGCCGGGAACAACATTCCGACCTGTTGCGGTTCGGACAATTTCGTTTCCGACAATCAGATTGATTGCCAAACCTTGATGTCCGCCGCCGCCGATCAGGAAGGAAATAAACGGTTGTTCGATGAAAAATTTCGGCGACGTTAATTTTCCAACCGAACCATCGCCGCCGAAAAAAGAATTGACGAGACCATTGCCGAGAAATCCGGTAACTTTCATTTGTCCTTGTAACGTTCCGTGAGCGGGAGCGTTCCCGAAGGCGGTTCCTTCTGTTTTCCAACCGGAAGCGTAAGTTTCGCCCTCAAAATCGGCAACAAGAATG
>JAISBG010000264.1 GCA_031266315.1 Planctomycetaceae bacterium
AAAACTTGGCGAAATGGTACGGTACTCAATCCGCACCGACAAGTTATGAGAAGGCTCAATGGGCATTGGACGACATCAATGTTTATCGTGCCGAAAAAGGATTAACCCCGCTTTCGGAAAGTGCCTTGAAGGCGGAATTTCAGAAACCGCGTTTTCAATTATTCAAAAAATTTCGGAAACGGTAACAAACTGTGTTTCTAATAAATTGCAACAAATTAAACCAAAGGAGTTTAACAAATGGATAATTACCAAACACATCCCATGTACGGGAGATTTATGTCTGCTGTTGTTGGTGGACATTATAGCGATAATAAAGAGAATTTTGAAAAATTTTTGAAACAAATTGAAGGTAATGCTCAATCGCTTAAAAATAAATTTCAATATTCCGCTGATCAAGTCAACAAGTTTATTAAATTCACTCCCGTGTTCGCAACATGGAACGACAACAGGGAAGTGGATTCAATCAAACTTAGCAAAGCCATAGCCGTTGAAAAAGAAGACGGTTGGCACTTGTTAGGTTACGACATAGAGGGAATAGAGTATTGTATCGGCGGCGCGGTTGTTACGTGTTCGCAGATACTTTATAAACCGTAACAATTAACAATTAGCTAAATGGAAGTAACAATGATAATGGGAATTAATACAGAATGTGTGTACTTAGTACCAGCTGCACACATCAATGTCGAGTTCAAACTAAAAAAAGGAACGAAAAAAGAAAGTGAAGCTTTCTACACTTTTTCGTGCCGAAAAACGAACAGTCCCATTGACGGGTTTAAATTCAATTGTCATTATTGCACACACGCTCAACTGAAAACAGAAAAGGACAATAAAAATGATGTCCACTAAAACACATACAAAAAGGAGACAAAATGATAATTTTGTTCGCAGCAATTTTATTAGTTGCAGTTTTGTGTTTATCAATTTATTTGAATTGGAAAATTCATAAAGAGAATAAACCGAAACAAAATGAAAATGAATTTGTCGCAACAATCACGCCTTCATTCCCTGTTATCTGGCGGGAAATGGAGGAATGGAGGCGACGAAACAGTACGGGTATGTTCGTTCAAAAATATAACCGTGAACCTTCCGAAACCGAAATTAAAACTGGAGAAATTCAAAATGAAAATGATTGAAATTGTTACACTGACATTTGTCGCGTTCGTGATGTTTGCGCTGGGCGTTAAAGCTGTTCAATTCACGAACGAAAACGCGGACAAAGCAGCATGTATCGCCAAAGTAAAAACCTTGCTAGAAGGTGTCCAAAAATATGAGGAAACACAGGGGTATTTCCCTCCTGCGAGAACTCAAAAAAACCACCCGGCGTGGAGTTTACAGATATTGCCGTATATCGGACACGAAAAAGTTCATAATCTTTTAGTACAATCACACTTGTACGATAAAGATTATCAGGGCGTTTTAAGCGATACGGGAGCGACGCCGATTGATCCTTATGATATTGGTGACAAAAACAGTGTCGGAGCAGCGTCAACCTTTTCCGGCAATCCGAAAACTTGGTACAGATTCACGGTTGTCACATCGGGGAATCCGATTGACGCCGTGACAAAAAATGACGGCGATGGGATAATTTGGAACAATATTCATACCGCATTGTCGGGAGTACCGGAGTTTCGGAATCCGGGACGGCAACCGTCCGCAACGATTAAAAAAGTTACAGCGGATACTGTTTACAGCAATTCGTTTACAAATTTGAAATTCGATTCTGACCTTTACGAGCAATCGTGCATGAGAGGGGTTGTAAGCGATTTCGCGGCTGCGTATTCTAATCGCCCGTTGGTACTCAATACCTACAAGATTGATAAGGACGGAAATTTTACCGATGTAACAAAAAGCGAGGGAGTGAATAAATCCACCGCATTTGTTATTGGTGAAAAATATATTCCGAACTTTGCATTGGCGAATGATACGCCGATTAGTAATATGTGGAACGGTGGTTTACACCGAACCCACACTACAATCAATGCGTTCAATAGTTCGTTACGGTATATCAATCTTGATGTGATTCCCGATCCGATTCCGGCGAATGCGCCGAAATTCGACAAAAACGGAGTACCGTTAGTAACTGAAAAACATCCGATTTCGGTTACGAACAGCGAAGTTGAAAACGAATTATCATTTTTGATTGGAAACGGAAATATTCGTTATCCCTCCAACTTCCAAACCGGTGAATATTTGTGGGGGAGTAATCACCCCGATACATTGAGTGTTGGTACTTTGGACGGAGCGGTTAAATCCGTGTCAAAAAGTATTGACGCAAACATTTTCAATCGCGGTTGGATTCCAACGCCTGCCGTGAGTATTTTCGTTGACTAATTAGCAGTGGAGTTTTACTCCGCATTTTCAAAGTAACAATTAACACAAAGAGACATACAATGTCACAAAAAATGATTGAAGCCGCAGATAAAATCAATACGGCTATTCAAAACAAAAAAGAAGTTTACGCGGTTTGGGAGGGATTCGCAGTCCAAATTCTTTCCGCTAAACACGCCCAAAAAGAAGACGGCGACCACTTGCTCGGCTTTGACGCTGGAGAAAAGGAATATTGTATCGGAGGCGCAATCGTCCAATACGAAACCGGCAACGACATGCCGAATATTATTCTTTGGAACGCCG
>JAISBG010000281.1 GCA_031266315.1 Planctomycetaceae bacterium
CGAAGCGTTTTTAACAAAGTTTTTCATCGTTGAGTTCCTTATTTTATAAGGTTTTATTGAAATAATCGCGAAACATTTACCATAAAACAATACGGTCAAAAATATGTATCGCCATTGAATAAGATTCGTATTTTACATACAACAAAACAAAAAGTCAAGAGAAGTCTTTTTTTTGAGAAAATTTTGTTGTTTTAGAATTTTTTTAGGGTCATTACCAACGGGTCAATCAAGGTGGGCAACCGTTCGCTGAACGGTTGCGTCGGCGTACTCGCCGACTGTGAATTAGATGAACGATGATAATTGGTGTTCCTAATGTTTGGGTAGGCGATTTCCGTCCATAAACAGGGTACAAGTTGGCTATTGCCGACACGACCTTTTAACAAATAGCGAAAGGTCGCCCACCTGATGAATTGCCTACCTTTAACGAAAATTACTATTCCGTTGAGAGAGACTTAATCCGATAGAATCAGCAAAAATTGGTACATTATTTGCGCACGATGCCTATCGGCTGTTTTGATAAATTGCCTGAATCATTTCGGCAGAATCTTTGAATTTCGTTTTCGATTTCAAAACCGTATCAATTAAACGTCGAGCATCCGCCTCACTGTGACCAAGTGCCAACAGTGCTTCATAAGTTTCCGAAACAACATCAATATGTTGTTCCATATCCGGAAAATCCCGCGCAACCAATAACGCAAACTTGGGAACTTTACGCCGTAACTTGGCAACAATACGTTCCGACATCGCAGCACCAATTCCCGGCAAACTGGCAAGAAATTTTTCGTCTTTCTCTTCAATCGCCACCGCAACTTCTTTGACAGGACGAACCATCGCCCGCAATGCTTTTTTGGCACCAACACCATCAACACTGCAAAATAATTCAAAAAATTCCCGCTCCGCCTCCGTCAAAAAACCAATCAATCGAGGAGTCATTTTCCCTTGCGGGTTGCCGTCCAACGAGTAAATCGTATGCAACGCAACCGTTTTCCCAATTTCCTGTTGAAGTTGCCGCCGCGTGTACTCAGGAATCAGCACCTCATACTCAAACGGCAATGCCGCAATCACCGCCCGATCTTCATGCAAAGCCGATAAAAGACCCGTAATTTTTGAAATCATAACTAATTATTAAAATAAAAATAAATTTGACAAATCCAAAAAAGGAATCACGAAAAATACCATTTTATCATTTTTTTGTAACCGTTCACAATGAATCAAAGTAAAGGTAATGTATTAGCACATAATTATTAAGTCCGTAGGACTTGTACATGGATAACCCCGTGCAAGTGAAACGCAGCACGGGGTTGCGCAACCACAACACACGGAACTGCGTAGCAGTTCAACACGCTCACGGCAACTCAATACCCCGTGCTACACTTCGTTTGCACGGGGTTATCCATATTCAAGTCCTACGGACTTAGGAATCGTAAATAATAACATTACCTTGACCTTGATTTTTCGTGAACGGTTACAAAGTTTTTAGAAGTTACTTAAAGGTGTTTCTTTTCACGCGCGTGGAAAAAACGTTTTAGGTTGACCATAAAATCACTTCCGGTTTCTATTTTCAATTGATCCACTTGACAACGTTTCAGCGTTTCAGTAATTCCGTTTTGACCGGAAGAAAGTTGTTGTATCAATATTTTGCGGATTGCCGGATTCGCGGTATCGACTTCGAGTAATTCTCCTGTTTCAGCGTCCCGTAACGTAATCAAACCAATATTGGGAAATTCCCGCTCACGCGGATCAGAAAACGTCAACGCAATCAAATCGTGTTTACGAACACAAATAGAAAGAGACCGTTCCTGTTCTCCAATTGAAGAAACACGTCGGGAAGAATAGAAAGAATGGAACAGAATATTTTTTTCCAAACGGCTGCTGCCCGTCAGAAAATCACCCGCCTTGTCCGGTTTTCTCCTATCCGTTCCGTCCCGGAAATTTTTTTCCGCCGCTCCCGTTAATTCTGGAACAAGAAAATCACTAAGCAAAAACACAACAGCACGGCGTCTCTGAACACGATTGACATAATCAAGAACCGCTTTGATATTGGTTGGGCGTACCGACGGTTCCGCCGCTAACAATTCCCGTATCAAATGTAACACATTCGCTTTGCCCTTGCGTGGACGATAGTAATCTATCACCTGATCAGCAAATGTAATAAGCCCCACTTTATCATTGTTTTTCAACGCGGAAAACATAAGTGTTGCCGCCATTTCGACGGCTGTTTCCAGTTTGGAACGGATTGATCCAAAAATTCCCGAAGCGGAAATATCCACAAGGAACAGAATCGTCAATTCCCGCTCTTCAACAAAATGTTTAATAAAAGGTTTCCCCGCTCTGGCGGTTACGTTCCAGTCAATTGACCGAATATCATCACCGGGTTGATATTCGCGAACCTCGCTAAATTCCATTCCGCGACCACGAAACACACTCTTGTATTGACCGGCAAAAAGATCATTGACCATTCGGTTGGCAACAATTTCAATCTGACGCACTCTTTTTAACAGTTCAGTAGTCTCCGACATTCTCGTATTCCTAAATCCTAAAAATGGGAAAAAAAGTCAAAATCCACTCAAAACGGTTTCGAATCGACAACAACAAAGGAAAACACCGACAAAACAAAGAAAGTTAATAATGGAGTTAAAAAGTAATGACAGTAATTAATGTCGTTCGTTATGCCGACGGAAGAACAATTTATAATTGTAAAAATCCCGCCTACCCGCCAACAAATCCAAAACTCGGTCTGGACGGCAACACCGTTTATTGGAACGAGCGAACACGGGAAACAACCGTTGTTGTTCCGAGACAGCAGGACGAATATTTTTCTCAAACTTCAACAAAGTTGACTCCCAGTTATTTTCAGACACAGCCGACAACACGGGAAAAATTCCCGTTCATTGCCGCACATTCCCAATCGAAGGATTTGGATTTGTACGGCAGAGTTGCTCCGGCAACACTGGAACGGAGCAAAATTCAAACCGCTGTTTCACGTTATTCAACAGCAACAAATCTAGTTCCTTGTGTTCCTATTCCCGAGGGCAAACTGTCCTGTATTCCAAACAAAATTGCGACATCCATTCAGTATCCAAACCAATATCAACAGCAACCGTCTTACGTCTCTCCATTTCATTACTGAAATTATTGATACATTTTCAATGTTTTTCTGATTTATTGCCTTGAGATCAGTAAATTCTATCTATCAAACAGCGTATCCTACAAATCCGTCTCATTGGAAAGTAACACTATTAATCAATTAATCTATTAGTCAATATAATCGACATAATCAATACCAACAGACTCTTATTTTGAATTTTTTAAGTTTTTTTGTTTTCGAGGGTTTGACGAAAACCATTTTAGACTCCATGATTATAAGTGAGAGTGTTGAAATTTCAACAACGCTCTTTCCTCGCCTGCATTTTTTCCTCAATCCTACCACAACCGTTGTCTTCGTAAGCGATCAATTAGTCAATTATCCGTAACATGAATTTTGCCAACAGGAAGGAAATGAATCATGTTAGTACTGTCCAGAAAAATAGATGAAAGTATTGTTATTAACGATAATATAACAATTGTCGTTATCGAAATACGCGGAGACAAAGTTCGTCTTGGTATTGAAGCACCTAAAGATATTATTATTCATCGTAAAGAAGTCTATGATGCCATTCACGGAACCTCTCAACCTTCTCATAAAAACGTTAAAATCCCTGTACGTTAATCTTCGGTTTGAATAAAATAGTAAAATATAGAAGAAAATAACACTAAAACTTGGTGTTTTCTATGTATTTTATGTATTCAAAAAAATCTTTTTCTCTGCGTTCTCGGTGGTAAAAATGAATTATTAGAGATTCCCGATAATAAATTAATGACGTTTTTAGAACATACTTTGAGTCTTATTTCATAAAATCGGTTATTGATGAAAAATTGCAGATTCTATCGGATTAGGAGTTTCCTCGAAATAGTAAAATCATTGGTAATATTTCAGCAGAATTTTCATTAAAGGTAGGCAATTATTAGGTGGGTGACCTTTCGCTATTTGCTAAAAGGTCGTGTCGGCGTACCCGCCGACAGTGAACTAGATTAACGGCGCAAAATTCTTGATTCCTATTTTCTTTGTCAAAAAAATAATCTACAATAGTTAAGGACGTTTTTTAGCAAAGCCGCTTTAACGCAACACGATAATTAGGAGATTTGCGTTGTAGGGCGGCGCAACAAACACTAACCAATCAAGAACCATGAGTATTGGTAATTTTAATCCGGTAATGCCGAGTGTGGTTCAGGATGTGAAAACCCACGAACGGACTGCGGAAAGCCAAGAACGGGCAGCGCAGGCACAAGGAATCAGCGGTGACGACAAGGAAAGTGAAGCATCGTCTGGAGATCGGGACGCGGATGGACGTCAGGCGTGGCGTTGGATGAACCACCAAACAAACAAACAAAACGAGGAAAAAAATCATAAAGTCCCCGATATTTCCGGTCAAACCGGAAATTCTCTTGATCTAAGCGGTTAATTCAAACAAAAAAGTATTGTAAATTATCCAGTGGAATTTTCGTTCAAAGTAGGCAATCATCAGGAAGCCCGCCTTATGTTTGCCCACCTTTCACTATCCACTATCAACTCTCCACTATTAACTATGTCCCGTTATCTTGTTCCGTTTCATCCGAAGCGTCATCCGCATTTTTTTACTGATGTGTTGGTGATCGGTGGAGGTTTAGCCGGATTTCGTGCGGCGTTGGCGGTTGAGCCGGAGTTGCAGGTTCTTTTGATTTGCAAGAACGGACTCGAAAACTCCAACAGTGTTCATGCTCAAGGCGGAATTGCCAGCGTTTGGGCGAAAACCGATACAACCGAAGAACATATCGACGACACGCTTATTGCCGGCGGTGAACTTTGTGAGCGTGCGGTTGTTGAACATGTGGTGCGTTGCGGTCCTGACGAAATCCGAAATTTGATCGCAATCGGTACGCAATTCGATAAGAAAGCCGACGGCGAAATCTTGCTTGGTCGTGAAGGCGGACACCGCAGTGACCGGATTTTGCACGCCAACGGTGATTCGACCGGCAAGGAGTTGATTCGGTCAATGATTGAAGAGATTAAACGCCGCCCTAATATTCGGATTTGGGAAAATACGTTTGCACTTGATTTATTGACGGCGGAAAATAGTTGTCGCGGGGCGATTGTGTATTGGAAAAAACACGATGAAAAGGAACTCATCTGGGCAAAACAAACCATTCTTGCGAGCGGTGGTATTGGTCAACTTTATCGGGAAACCACCAATCCTGAAATTGCCACCGGTGACGGAATTGCAATGGCGTACCGTGCGGGAGCCGAAATCCGTGATATGGAATTTGTCCAATTTCACCCGACGGTTTTGTACATTGCCGGCAGCAGCCGCAGTTTGATTTCGGAGGCAATGCGTGGGGAAGGGGCATTGCTGATTGACCGGAAGGGTGACCGGTTTATGCCTGATTATGATGAACGTGCGGAGTTGGCACCGCGTGATGTGGTGAGCCGGAGTATTGTGCGGCAAATGGAAAAAACCAATTCGCCGAATGTTTATCTTGATTTAACGCACAAACCAGCGGATTGGATTTACTCGCGTTTCCCCAGTATTGCGGCAACGTGCCAGCATTTTGGGATTGATATTGCGAAAGACCGGATTCCGGTTCGTCCCGGAGCGCATTATTCGATGGGCGGTGTTTTGGTGGATATTAACGGTCAAAGTTCGCTGAATGGTCTTTGGGCGGTTGGCGAAGTGTCGAGTACGGGTTTGCACGGAGCCAACCGGCTTGCTTCAAACAGTTTGCTCGAAGCCCTTGTGTTTGGCGAATCGTCGGGGCGTTTGGCGTCAAAGGCGGCTCAAATGATGCCCAACGATTATCAAGTTGAACCGATTGAAAATTCGCCGTTGCCGCCGTTTGACCCGATTCGCCGGCAATTCCGCACACTTCTTGATTTGGCGGACATTCGCAATGCGTTAAAGAGTTTACTGTGGCGAACAGCCGGAGTTGTCCGCAATGAAGACGGATTACGTGGGGCGTTGCAAGACACGCTCCATTGGTCGGGTTATGTCTTTTCGCAACAATTCCAGTCAATGGAAGGCTGGGAAATTCAAAAC
>JAISBG010000284.1 GCA_031266315.1 Planctomycetaceae bacterium
GCACATCAACCCAGAAAAGCTCTCCTTGACGTGAGTGTGTGGTCCTGCTACGCAGTTCCGGTGGTTGGGGTTGCGTTCCCCCGCGCTGCACTTCGGTTGCACGGGGTTATCCATGATAAAGTCCTACGGACTAAAAATCATGAATAAACACTTCACCTTGACTTTCATCCTAAACGGTTACTTTTTAACTACGGTGCGTAAGATAAGTTAATAATGAATAGTTGGGGACGCAAGCGGATTCAATACGTTGCGGTAAATAATATGCTTGCGAACTATCACTATTGATTATTAGTTATTAACTATTGACTAAAATCCTGCCTTTCAGGCAGTAAGCTGTTTGTCGTTACACCGCAGGTCAAAGACCTGCGGTTATGAAAATGAAGCCCTATCGGGCTACTCCACTTTTTATACCAGTCAAGTAAATTAGTGAATAGTTAATAGTTCGCAAGCGTGCTATTCACTCTATTCACTATTAACTAAAAACTAAAAACTTGTGTCTTACCGTGACGCCGTCAATTATCTTGGCTCGAAAACACGAATCCTCGAACTGTGTAACCAGATCGGAGGACGTGTTGTGATTTGCCCTGATTGGAATGGCAATGTGATGACGAGTACTTGTGACGGAATTGACGGAAATAGTTTCGGCTTGATCAATGTCAAAGCCATTGATGCCAACAAAACCGATTGGTATTACAATTCTTACGGCGGCGAAGACCAATTGGTATTTTTACCGGAAAGCAATGGAATGTTTGCGATTGATTCAATACCGCAACATCCTGTTGTTCGGATGCGGCGTTCGGTCAAGTTGAACACGGTTCACGGAAATCATATCGAATTTGATCTTATTCGGACGGTGCGTTTATTGAATCGTTACGAAATTATTGACGCTTTCGGAGATGCGGTGGCGATTTCCTTAGATCAAATGGATGTTTCGTTTGTCGGTTTCGTAACCGTCAATTCCGTTGTGAACAATGCTGTTCATTCTCCGTCGTGGAACAATCCCGCCTCAATTCAGGTTCGTGGAATGTTCAATACCGGTCAGAGTACTGTGGCGATTGTTCCGTTTCAACCCATTGAAGAATCGGAATCGGAGTCGGAACCGCCGATTGACACAAATTTTTTTGGTTCATCACCGCATGGACGTTTACGGCTTCTGCCAACGGCGGCGTTGCTTCGCGCTGACGGAAAATACCGTTGTCAAGTTACAGTAACCCGCAAACGGGCAAAACCTTTTCTTGGGGCAATTGATTTTCGGGAAGGACTACTCACACTTGTGACGTTTGATACGTCGGATGATAGGCAGGAATTTCCGTATTCCGACGAATCGGATGCGGCGGTTCGTGCGTATAATCATGGTCCTTTGTTCCCGGGTGAAACAGAGTTTGCAAGTTTTTACGAATTTAATATTTTTTCTCCGGTTCACGAACTGCCTTACGGTGAAACGCAAACACATCATCAATACACCTTGCACATCAATGCCGATAACCGAACACTGACTTACCTTGTTCAGGACGTGCTGGGTGTTGAATACGAACAGGTTTATGAAAAAATGATGAGATAATGAGGTAAGATAATTATTCAGTTGTCCTACGGGAAGAGGAACGAGAAGAGGTAGGCAACCTTTCGCTGAAAGGTTGCGTCGGCGTACTCGCCGACAGTGAACCGGATTAACATTGGCAATTTGTTGCCGGCTTGGAATCAGGGGCATAGTTGGCTATGCCAACGCGACCTTTCAGCGAAAGGTCGCCCACCTACAAAAGATTACCCACTTTATTGTTGTCCTATCAATTGTTTGCACAAGAATTATTACCGTATGTTTACCAACACTTTATGAATTAACTTTTTTTTATGGATCAACCTTCTTCCCCTTTACCGCCGTCGCAACATCCATTCGGAACTCAACCTCCGTTGCCGCGTAACACAGTGTTTTTTATCCTTTTGATTGGTTTGGTACTTGTGCTGCTTATGACTTGGAACCATTCCACCACCAGCACACGAAAACTCGGCTGGGGTGAATTTCGTCAGGAACTTGACGCCGGCAATATTGTGAGTGCCACGATGATCGGAACCAATCTTTCCGGAAAAATGAAGGTAACGGATTCCAAAGATTCGGCGAAGAATTTGGTAAAAAATTTGGTAGAAAATTCGGAAAAGAATTTGGCAAAGAATACTGTCAACTTTTCAACCGAAATACCGTTAATCGCTCTTGCGGATCAGGAGATTGAAAAGCAAATTTACACGAAGTTGGGCAAGAATTACGGAGCGTCTCCGGTTCCTGATGTTTTGGGAACACTGATGATTGTTTCGATGATTCTTTCAGTTGGGATTGTGGTTGCGTTTGTGTTCATGTTCCGGCGGACGCGGGATCAGATATTGAGCGGAACCAGCGGCGGAATACTTGGATTCGGGCGTTCTCCCGCACGTCGTTATAATAACAACGTGAACCGTCCAACCACTTTTGAAGATGTTGCCGGTTTGGATAGTATCAAAAATGAGTTGCTTGAAATTGTCGATTATCTGAAAGACCCGCTAAAATATCAGCGAATGGGAGCAAGAGTTCCGAAAGGCACTTTACTGGTCGGAGCGCCCGGAACCGGTAAAACGCTTTTAGGTCGTGCCGTGGCGGGCGAAGCGGGAGTTCCGTTTTTTTCGATCAACGGCAGTGAGTTTATCCAGATGTTCGCCGGAGTGGGAGCGAGTCGGGTTCGTGATCTGTTTCAGACTGCCAAAGAATCCGCTCCGGCAATTCTGTTTATTGACGAAATTGATGCG